>JAUYET010000112.1 GCA_030691265.1 Pseudomonadota bacterium | reverse complement strand
GAAGAGGTGGCTGATCTGGTGGTACGCGTGTCGGGCTGGTCGCTGGTGGAGGCCGCACAAGAGACAGGACGGGGGATTATTTTTCTTACGCCGCATCTGGGGTGTTATGAAATATCGGCCCAGTATGTTGCTCGAACTTTTCCCATTACCGTGCTGTACCGAAAACCCCGGCAGTCTTGGTTAGCTCCTTTGATGGAGGAGGGACGGTGTGGTAGCGGGGCCAGCTTGCAACTGGCTTCTGCGGATTTATCCGGAGTGCGCCGCTTGATGAAGGCACTCAAGGCGGGGCAGGCGATTGGAATATTGCCCGATCAGGTCCCTAGTCATGGTGAAGGGAGTTGGGCTTCTTTTTTTGATCGCCCTGCTTACACGATGACACTGGCTTCCAAACTGTCCAAGTCATCCAATGCCACGGTGTTGTTGGCGTTTGCGGAACGCTTACCCTATGGCGCGGGGTATCACCTGCAATTTTTCACCCCCGAAGAGGACGTACACGATGCCGCCGCGTTAAACCGCGAAATTGAACGCCTCATTCGACTCGCGCCGACCCAGTATCTTTGGGGATATAACCGATATAAAAGACCTAACGATCATGGCAACATGCCGCCCCGCATCATGAAACATGCCCCATTGACCCCCATCCCCTCCCCAACCCTCCCCTTGAAGGGGAGGGAGACAACAGATGCGCCTTGCTCCTCCCCCTTCAAGGGGGTGGCTGGGAGGGGTATGGGGAATGTGTTTCACGCTAAAGGAGCACCCGACCCATGATTCGACTCGCGTTTGTCCTGATGTGGTTGCTTCACTGGCTGCCCTTGCCGGCATTAGCTTTTTTGGGCCGGCTGTTCGGACGACTACTTTTTCGTTTCGGACACGAACGGCGGCATGTGGCGTTGACCAATCTGGCGTTGTGTTTTCCCAAGTTATCTGCGTTGGAAAGAGAAAATCTGGCACGCGCTCATTTTGAAGCGTTTGGACGTAGTTTTTTGGAGCGCGGCTTGTTGTGGTGGGCACCGGCTTCACGACTTCGACGGCTGATGCGCATCGAAGGATTAGAGCATCTCGATGCCTTGGCCGATCGTCCGGTCATCCTGCTGGTTCCTCATTTTGTCGGGCTGGACATGGGGTGGACGCGATTGACCCTAGAACTCGACATGGTCAGTATTTATGCCAATCAGAAGAACCTGCTGTTTAATTCTGCCCTGTTACATGGACGCACTCGATTTGGCGATTCGCTACTCTTATCAAGGCAGGAGGGGACCCGTCGTGCCTTAAAAGCCATGAAAGCGGGCAAACCCTTTTACTATCTGCCGGATATGGATTACGGGGAGCGAGATACGATGTTCGTGCCCTTCTTTGGAGTGCCTGCCGCCACCATCACGGGGTTGTCGCGGTTATCCCGCTTGGGTGGTGCGGTGGTGGTGCCGGTGATTACGCGCATGGAGGAGGGGGGGGGGTATGTGGTGAGCATCGGCGAACCGTGGATAGATTATCCGGGGGAGAGCATTGAAGCCGACACGGAACGAATGAATGCGTTCATTGAAGCCGAAATCCTGAAAAATGTGCCGCAGTATTTCTGGTTGCACAAACGATTCAAAACCCGTCCGTTGGGAGAGAAACGGATTTATTGATGCACTTCGGGCGAGAAAAAATCTGACTCTAACTCGCATGGTCACGAAGCCCACCCCGCATGATGAAACTTAGGGCATCTACCGCCACCATCCCCCTCCCACCCTCCCCCTTGAAGGGGGAGGAGACTAACTCCCTCCCCTTCAAGGGGTAGGAGACTAACTCCCTCCCCTTGAAGGGGGAGGAGACTAACTCCCTCCCCTTCAAGGGGAGGGTTGGGGAGGGGATGGGGTATGTATTTCACGCTAACCACCTGCGCGAGCAGGACATCCACAAGAGCGGATGGGGGTTCGCATGGAAATAATCACAGGGTGTGTACTTGACGACCCCTTTGTCGGGATGTTATTAAAGAAATTGGCAATTATTTTTAATAACTAAAATTCTTATTCAAGGATCACACCGCATGCGCCGTGACACCACTGGAAACTATGCCGCCAGCATCGCAGGGGGCGAAACCGTCCGCGCCTTTGTCCCCCATCCCCTGCCGCCCGTACCGTCACTCGATTTGAGCGGCGCACGGCAGCCCTTGCTCGAACGCGCCACCCTTGCCTTGGGCCGTTTGGACAGCATCAGCCTGCTCTTGCCAGACCCACAGCTTTTTCTCTATGCCTATGTGCGCCGTGAGGCGGTGCTGTCTTCGCAGATTGAGGGCACCCAGTCATCCCTTTCCGATCTGCTCTTGTTCGAGCTGGACGAATCGCCGGGGGTACCTTTCGATGACGTGGTTGAAGTTTCCAACTATATTGCCGCCTTGGAGCATGGCATGGCGCGGTTGCGGGAAGGATTCCCCCTCTGTAACCGGCTGTTGCGGGAGATGCACGCCCGCTTAATGGCGCGAGGGCGCGGTAGCGATAAAGCACCGGGCGAATTCCGTCGCAGCCAGAACTGGATTGGTGGCACCCGTCCCGGCAATGCCCAGTTTGTCCCGCCGCCGCCCCAAGAGGTTGAGTCTTGCATGACCGCTCTGGAGCGATTCATCCACAACGAATCCGGCATCATGCCGGTACTGCTCAAGGCCGCGCTGGCGCATGTCCAGTTTGAGACCATCCACCCCTTTCTTGATGGCAATGGCCGTCTTGGCCGCCTGTTTATCGCCTTGCTACTGCATGAGGGCGGCGCACTTAGCCAGCCGCTGCTTTACCTAAGTCTCTATTTCAAGCAGCACCGCGCCCACTACTACACCCTGCTCGACAGGGTGCGTACCGATGGCGATTGGGAGGCTTGGGTTGATTTCTTTCTCGAAGGCGTGGAAGAGACCGCCAATGGCGCGGTGCAGACCGCTCAACGCTTGGTGATCCTGTTCCAGCAGGACACCCAGCGTGTCCAAGCCAGCGGTCGCGCCGCCGCTAATGCCTTGCGAGTGCTCGATGCCCTGCGCCAGCGGCCACTGTGCAGTTTGGGCCAACTCTGCCACACCATCGGCATGACCTTCCCCACCGCCACCAAGGCCATGCAGCGGCTTATGGCGTTGGGCATCGTCCGCGAACTTACCGGCCAGCGCCGCAACCGGCTCTTTGTCTATGACGGCTACCTGAGCATCCTCAATGAAGGCGGGGAAGCACTGTGAAGCTAGGGTACCAACTGACGTTGGCGATGATGCAGGAATTACTCACTGGAAGGATTCGTCTCGTATGAAAGAAAATCAGAATATCGAATGGAAGGCTTCCTGGCGCGATGACTATCTGCGCTGGATTTGCGGCTTTGCCAACGCCGAGGGCGGGGTGCTGGTGATCGGGCGCGATGATCACGGCAAGATCGTCGGGCTGCCAAATGCAGGGCGTTTGCTGGAGGAGATTCCCAATAAGGTGCGCGATGTGCTGGGCATCATGGTGGCCGTCAATCTACTGTCCGAGGACGGCAAGGAATTGCTGGAGATTCGCGTCGAACCCTACCCGAACCCAGTGAGTTACAAGGGCGAATATCACTATCGCAGCGGCAGTACTAAGCAAGAGCTGAAAGGCGCGGCACTATCGCGCTTTTTGCTCAAAAAGCAGGGGCTGCATTGGGACGGCGTGCCGATTCTGCGGTTGACACTGAACGACTGTAACTCCCTTGCACTGCAATGGTTCAGAGATAAAGCGGCGAAAAGTGGGCGCGTGGATGAGCAGGTGTTGACCGATGACGACACCGCGCTATTGGTCAGCCTGCAACTGGAAGACGGCGAACATCTGAAACGCGCCGCTGCTTTGCTGTTTGGCAAATCGCCGGAACGCTTTGTGCCAGGGGCGTTTATCAAGCTGGGCTTTTTCGTCACCGATGATGACCTGCGCTATCAAGACGAAATTCATGGCGATTTGTTTGCGCAGGTGGAAAAGACGCTGGACATCCTGCGCGCCAAGTATCTCAAGGCCTACATCAGCTACGAGGGTTTGCAGCGGTTGGAAACCTTTTTGTTCCCTCTACCCGCCTTGCGCGAGGCTTTGCTTAATGCGGTGATGCACAAGGATTACAGCAGCGGCATTCCGATTCAGATTAGCGTTTATGAGCATCAAATTGTGCTTTGGAACCCAGGTCAGTTGCCCGAACACTGGACGCTGGAAAGCCTGATGGGCAAGCATCCATCCTATCCGTTCAACCCGTTGCTGGCATCGGCGTTTTTTCGAGCGGGGTATGTGGAGTCATGGGGGCGCGGCATCGAAAAAATGCGTCGGGAGTGCGCGAACTACGATGCCCCCGCGCCGATTTTTGATACCCGCATGTCGGGGTTGATGCTGACCTTCAAGGTTAATCCGACGCATTTGGCCGCAACCTTGGGAGAGGAATCGGCGCGTGCTTTGTTAAGTTCAGCAGATGAAGTCACTGCCGCACAGCCAGAGTCGCAGCCAGAGTCGCAGCCAGAGTCAGAGCCGCAGCCAGAGTCACAGCCAGAGTCACAGCCAGAGTCACAGCCAGAGTCACAGCCAGAGTCACAGCCACAGCCAGAGTCACAGCCAGAGTCACAGCCAGAGTCACAGCCAGAGTCGATTGAGCAAAGGGTGTTGACGTTATTGGTCGACGGGCCGTTGGCCAAGGCGGCGATTTCCGTCGGACTGGGACAAAAAGAGATTTCCGGCCATCTGAATCAGGTTATTCGTGTGTTGTTGGCCGACCAGACGCTGGAATACACCGTTCCCGAAAAACCCCGCAGCCGGCTCCAGAAATATCGGTTGACCGAAAAAGGCCAGACGCTACTGGCAACCCGACGGAAAGGAGATCGCTAATGCCTGAACACCTCCGCTCTGAACGTCAGACGCAGAACCGCGTTAACGAGTGGCACAAATCACTGCTCCATGCGATGGCCCATCTGATTGAGTCGACTCACAGTGACAGATTCTTTGCGCTACTGGACGAACATTACGGCTCTATACGGTTTGTAGTGGGTACTCGAAGCGGTTGTTGCGGCCTCCCTTCCCTTCAAGTGGAGGGCAGTACCAATCTCCCTCCCCTTCAAGGGGAGGGCTGGGGAGGGGATGGGGTAAAAATGAAGGGACAAACAAGTCTCGTAATTATCGGGCGGCATATCCAGCAGAAGCTGCGAAATAACATGACTG
>JAUYET010000110.1 GCA_030691265.1 Pseudomonadota bacterium | reverse complement strand
CAGGTCTTTGCTATCAAACACGGACTTGTTCCACTCGGCCGCAAATACAGCGCCCGGCTTCAGCAGGCCCGCGACTACCGCTACGCTCACCGCGCTGGCTGCGCCAGCGCCCTTCAGTACGTTCCTGCGCAGAATGTTCATATGCACTCCTAAGATCAATTCAGGGGGTTACAGACTATGGATAAAGTCGACGACCTTATCGATTTCTTCCTCGCTCAGCGCTTGGTGCTTACCGAACGGCGGCATGAAGGTCGTGGGGCTGGATGCGGTGGCGTCCCAGATCTTGGCGCGCAACACGGCCCGGTCGGGGAAGCGCGCTTGCATGGCGATCAGGGGCGGGCCGCTGTTGCCGGTCTGCTCGGCGTCGGGCAGTGTCGGGAAGCCGTGGCAGGCCAGGCAGTTGCCCTTGGAACGGTTGTAAGCGATGTCCTTGCCGGTCTCACCCTTCTTCGGCTGTTGCGCGAAGGCGGTCGTGGCGAGCAGGGCAGCAAGAACCCCGGTAATTACGGCGGCGCGTTTCCGCATAACGTCTCCTTCCTCTATCGAATGCAATCTGGCTATGCCATTCGGCCTATGTCGAAAGACATAGAAAAAATGGATGGGCCCGTGTTGGGGCGACGAAGGATATTCGCAACGTCCCAAGCGGCACAAGGCCAAAGCGAGCGACTTGGTACGATATTTTCCAACCCGAGTATGTAAGTACCAAGCCCGAACCGGTCAGCGCGAGGGTTCTTTCTGCTGCCGCTCGCGTAATTCGCGCACACGGGCATCGATGATCGATAGCGTGAAAAAATCGGACTTGCCGTGACGTTGCGCCATCAACAATTGCTCGATCGCCGCACCGATGCGGTCCGTAAGCGCATAAAACTCGGCCTGCGCAAGGTAGGACTCCGCGCGCTGTCCGAGCGCCTGATGCGCCTGCGCCTTCAGCGCGAAGAGCGCGGCATCGGAAGACCAGATACGTTGCCGCTCGTTCAGGAAATCCAGCGCCTCGCGCGGCTGTTTAGCCGCCAGCAGCGCTTGGGCATGCTGATAGGCAAGCGGTCTGTAAGCGCTGTTGTTGACCAGCGCGGCGGCCGACAGACGAGCGGATTCGACCGCCTGGCCACGCGCCAGCGCGAGTTCGGCGCGCGCCAGGTCGAGCAAAGGCGAACCGCTCTCCAGCTTGCTCGCGTGCTCCAGAGCTCGCGCAGCCGGCGCCAGATCGCCCGCACGAAAATAGGCCTGCGACAGGCCATACCAGGTTGCGGCCGCAGGCTGTTCCTGCACTTTCGCCTCAAATTCACGCACAGCGTCGCGCGCCTCGCCGGCCGCCGCCTGTACCCGCGCCCGCACCAGCGTGAATTCCTGGCTATCCGAAAATTGCCGGTAGGGAATGCTGCCCAGCCGATTCTGAATATCGGCGATGCGCTCGAAGGTCAGCGGGTGAGTACGCAGATAAGCCGGCGCGTTGTTCTCATAAAAACGGCCTTGCGCCTGCAAGCGCTCGAAAAACGTCCCCATGCCTTGCGGCGAAAAACCGGCATCCGCCAGGGTTTGCAGGCCGACGCGATCCGCCTCGCGTTCATGTTCACGCGTGAAATCGAGCTGGGTCTGGATGCTCATGGCTTGCGCGGTGACGATAGCGGCCTGCGTGGCGTCGGGGTTCGAACGCGCCGCCAGAATCGCGACGGCCAACGCCACCAGCGAAACCAGGCCGGCGTTTTTTTGCGCATCGACGATGCGTGCGATGTGGCTCTGCGTCACATGGGCGATCTCGTGCGCCAGCACACCGGCCAGCTCGGACTCATTACGCGCGGCGGAAATCAGGCCGGTGTGGACGCCGACATAACCGCCCGGCAAGGCGAACGCATTGATGCTGGCATCGCGTACCGGAAAGAATTCGAAGCGCCGCGCCGGCTCCGGCGACGCGGCGGCCAGACGTTCGCCCAGCGTATTCAGGTATTCGATCAGGACCGGATCATCGAGGCTGTCGGCGCTACCACGAATCTGACGCATGATCTCGCGACCGATGCGCGCTTCGTGCGCCTCGCTCAGCGCCACGCGCGAGACTTCGCCCAGATCGGGCAATTCCAGCGCGTGCGCGGGTAAAGCGATCAGCAAGGCGAGGACGATGGAGCGGCGTTTCAGCATCGGGCTATGATACTTGCCCTCCCCACCAGTTCCCCCCGCCATGAACAATTTCACCCATTTCGACGAGCAAGGCCGCGCAGTGATGGTCGGCGTCGGCGAAAAAACCGAAACCCGCCGCGTCGCCATCGCCGCCGGCCGTATCGCCATGCAAGCCGCCACCTTCGCGATGATTCGCGATGGCGCGGCCAAAAAAGGCGATGTCCTCGGCGTCGCGCGACTGGCCGGCATCATGGCCTCGAAGCGCACCGCCGACCTGATCCCGCTGTGCCATCCCATCGCGCTGACCAAGGTCACCGTCGATTTCACGCTGGACGAGACCGCCAACGCCATCGATTGCAGCGCGATGGCCGAAACCGTCGGCCGCACCGGCGTCGAAATGGAAGCGCTCACCGCCGCCAGCATCGCCCTGCTCACCATCTACGACATGTGCAAGGCGGTGGACCGCGGCATGGTCATCGAATCGGTGCGCCTGCTGGAAAAACTCGGCGGCAAGTCGGGACACTGGAAAGCATAGGGTTCACCCCATGAATGCCGCCAACGACGCGCCTTTCGTGCATGACCTCAGTCCCGCCCAGTTGCGCGCCTGGCAGGAAAACAGCGCGCGACAGGCTGGCCTGAGCCTCTTTTTTCAGGACGCGATGCAGGACGGCAATCCCGGCCCGGAGCTGGCCATCATCCCGGCCGGCGTATTCACGCTGGGCAATGCCGAGGCGGAGCGCGGCTTCGGCGAACTCGCCCCGCGCCACGTCGCTATCGAGCGCGCCTTCGCCATCGGGCGTTATTGCGTCACTGCCGACGAATTCCAGCGCTATGCCGACAGCACCGGGCATCTCTGGCCCGACCATCTGGTCCGTACCGAAGCGCGTCAACCGGTCACCAACGTCAGCCGTCTTGACGCCGCCGCCTATCTCGCCTGGCTAGCGGAACAAAGCGGCCACACCTATCGCTTGCCGAGCGAAGCCGAATGGGAATACGCCGCCCGCGCCGGCAGCGCCAGCCGCTATTGCTTCGGCGACGACCTCGGCTGTAGCGAAGCCAATACCGGCTCGTTCCAGGTCGTCGGCCGCAGCGTGGCCGGGTGGCGGCGATTTTTACCGTTTTGTGCGCCGATGCAGCAGGCGATAGATGTCGGTCTCTACCCGGCCAACCTCTGGGGCCTGCACGACATGCACGGCAACGTCTGGGAGTTCACCAGCGATCTGTGGGAAGGCCAGGCCGACCCGAACAGCCCGGGCAAAACCGGCAAGTGGTATGTCACCAAAGGCGGCTCCTGGTTCGAATCCGCCTGGCAGGCTCGCTCGTGCGCGCGCAAACCGCGCTGGTTCGACGAACTCGACGTCAACCTGGGTTTCCGGGTGGTACGCGGGATTTAACCAGGCCGCGTAGGGTGCGCCGTGCGCACCGATTCACGTCGAATGGTGCGCACGGCGCACCCTACGAATTCAGCCCAGGTAATTGAACAACGACAGCCCCGAAGTCAGCGAGTAGGCGCGGCTGATCGCCTCCAGCGAGGTTTGCCGGCTTTGCAGCTCGACGATGGCGGCGGCTTTATCCACCTGCGTCATATCGCTCAAGGCGTTTTTTTCCAGCAGCAGCAACGATTCGGTCGATTTGCGCACATCCTTGATCTCGGTCAGCGCGCCGGCGATGCGGTGTTCTTTCAAGCTGAGATTGGTCAGCGCCACATCGAGCACATCCATATAGCCCTTCAGATCCGCCTCGGTGACCGCGAGCGGCAAATTGACGATGGCGTCCGCCAGGTTTTCCAGCACATCGTGCGTGGCGCCGCCTTGCGCCGGATCGACGATGCTGGCATCGGTGAAATTAAAGACATCGGAGAGGTTGTCGTTCGCCTGCACAAAGCGCCCGCTTTCCACTTCGATGTTGCGCACCCCGCCCGGCGCCGCGGTGCCGCTGTAGGTGGTTGCCACGACGGTGGCCGGCACGGTGGCGGTGCTGGTATTGGCGAACGGCTTGGTCGCGGTTTCAAAGCCGGAAAATATGTAATTCCCGGCCGGGTCGCGCGTATTGGCCAGGTCGAGCACATGGTTGAACACGCCTTTCAACTGTTCGGCGTGCATATTGCGCAGCGACGCCGAGTGAGACGAACTGATCCCCGTGAGCAAGGCGCGCGCCTGGTTCAAGGCGCTGCTCATTTCCCTCGTCACCGCGGTTTCGTAGTTGAGGTCTAGCTCGGCCTTGTCCTGATTCGCCGCGTACTGAGTGCGCACGGCGATGCGATTGCTCAACTCCATCGCCTTCACCGAAGTCACCGGATCGTCTTTGGTCGACTGCATGATCAGGCCGCTGGCGATCTGTTGATTCAGTCGCGCGATGGCGGATTGATTGCTCTGGATACCGGTCAGGCTGGTATTGAGATAAGTCATCGTATCGATACGCATAATGCCTCCTTATCGGGTTCCTATCGGGGTTCCTTAACGCAGGATGCCGATCAGATCATCGAACAGGCTGGATGCAACCTGCATCGCCTTCGCGGAAGCCTGATAAGCCTGCTGGAAGCGGATCAGATTCGCCGCCTCCTCGTCCAGATTCACGCCCGAAACCGCCTGCTGCGCCTGTTTGGCCTGGCTGGTCAGTGTTTCATAGGCCGCCACGTTGATATCCGCCTCGGAAGCCAAGGTCGCGGTACGCGCCACCAGTTGAGCATAGGCGCTGGAAAAAGTATCCGTACCGTTGACCGTGTTCGCCTGGGTCTGCAAACCCGCCAGCAACAACGCATTCGCGTTATCGCCGGGGCTGCCCGCGCTGCTTGACGAGGCGGCGATCTTGTTCGGGTCGGTAAGAAGAGCGGTCAGCGAACCGGCAGCGCCGTGACTGGGGCGCAGCAACCAGGCATCGCCCGCCACCGGCGCACCGGCGCCCGCCGCCAGCGTGAAGCCCTGCGCGACACCGCCGATGGTGGTCACCGCAGCCAGCGTTCCAGCGGCGCTGCTGACACCATCCGACAGACGCGTCAGCGTGTAGTTCGTACCGTCGTAAGACAACTCATAGTTGCTCGCTTCGAGTAGCGCAGCGTTGGTGAGCGTCGCATTGATGACCTGCGTGCCGGTATTGCCCGTCCCTGCGGCGGGTTGCTGAAACAACGTCGTGCTGGCGGTGAAGAAATTGGTGCCCAAGACGCCGGATTTATCGTAACCATTGTCATGCTGACCATTGAACTGCGCCGAGAAAGTCAGCGCCAACCTGTCCAGATCCTGCATTGCCGGCTGCAACACCGCCTCACGCGCAGCCAGCAGGCCGCCCAGTTTGCCGCCGGTGATCACCGACGCGTCCAGCGGCTGCGTAGCGCCGCCAGCCAGATTCAGCGCCGGCACATCGAATTCCGTATTCGTCGCATCGGCAACGCTGCTCATGGTCGTCACGCTTGAGCCCACGACCAGCGGCTGGCCGCTGCCGATGAACAGGTTGAAGGCGCCATCGCCTTGCTGCACCGGCGTCACATTGATCAGCTTGTTCAGTTCCGCCACCAATTGATCGCGCTGGTCGCGCAGATCGTTGGCCGGCTGTCCGTTACTGGCTTCGCCCTGGGCGATGTTGCCGCTCAATTGCGCGATCTGCCCGGCATAGGTATTGATGCGCGTCACCGTCGCCGCGATCTCGTGATTGGTGTCGACGCGGATGTTGTTGAACGCGCTGGAAAGCGTGTTGAAACGCGCGGCGAGATTGCGCCCGGAAGACAACATCACCTGGCGTGCAGCATTCGAAGTCGGATCGGTCGCGACGGTTTGCGTGGCGCTGAAAAACGCATCCATCGCGCCGGTCAGACCGCTATTGGCATCGCCCGCCAGCGTGTCGATCTGACTGGCCTGGCTGGCATACGCCTCATTGCGCGAGAGCTGGCCCTGATTGAGCAGTACCTGGCTATCCTGGAACTGGCTGTAGAGATTGCGGACCGTGCTGACGCCGACCCCGGTGCCGAAGTACCCCGAGCCGGAGAAGTTGGGCGTCAACGACGCGTAATCGACTTCCTGGCGCCGAAAGCCCGCCGTGTTGACGTTGGCAATGTTGTGCTGGCTGGTGCGTATCCCCGCTTGCGCAGCGTTCAAACCAGTCAGCGCGATTCCTAGTGTTCCTGATGCCATGGCAACCTCCTGTTGCGTTTAATAACGGCCTTCTGCCGCAGTTTCCGCACTTTCGCGCAGGTTCATCCTGAAAACCCCGGTTGACGGATAAATTCATTACGATTCAATGTGTTGCGAGATGTCTGTAGGTGCGAATTCATTCGCACAGAAGTCGTTGATTGTGCGAATGAATTCGCACCTACGAGCACCTCAACTGATGTTTCCAGGTTCATTTAACCGCCCGCCATCGCCACACTGGCGATGACCGCCTTCAATTTGCCGGCATAGGCCGGGTCGGTGGCATAGCCGCCGGCAGCCAGGCCGTTGGCGAATGCATCGCCATCGGCGCCCGCCGCCAGCGCCGCGCCGTAACGTGACTTCAACACCTTCGCGTAATCGGTGAAACCAGCGCTGTAGTCGTCGTAGGCGCGGAAGTTCTGCGCCAACTTCATCGGCATGCCCTGGCGGTACTCGGTGGTCAGCGTTTGCACCGATGCGCCGTCCCAGTTGCGGCCGGCCTTGATGCCGAACAGATTGTGGCTGGCCTCGCCATTCTGGCCGCGAATCTCGCGCTCGCCCCAGCCGGACTCCAGCGCCGCATGCGCCAGGATGTAACGCGACGGCACGCCGGTCGCCTCGGCGGCGGCTTCGGCATGCGGCTGCATGGTTTCCAGGAAGGCCTGCTTGCGATTGCCGACGCTCGCCGCAACGGGAACGGTCGCTGCCGCCTCGGTTGTAGGGTGCGCCGTGCGCACCATTGCGGGTGACTCGGTGCGCACGGCGCACCCTACGCAGCCAGGGACTGGGGTCGCTTCGGGCGCAGCGCCGACATTCATGCCGCGGCTTTCCATCGCCTTCACCATCATCTCGGCGAAACCCAGGCCGCGTCCGCTGGAAAGTTTGGAGGCCCATTGCTGGTCGAGCAGTTCCTGGTACAGCTTGACGCCTTCGCCGCCGGTCATCGGGTCGTCTTCATCGCTGAAACGGGTCTCGCGCATGGTTTTCAGCATCTGCGCCATCATCAACGACTCGAACTGGCGCGCCGCCGAACGCAGCGCTGCCGGGTCGCCGGAAGCCGCCCGCGCCTTCAGCGCCTGGACATCGGCGACGTCGATTGCAAGTCGTTCCCCGGTGGCGATCATCAAATCACCTCGAGTTCCGCTTTCAACGCACCGGAAGCCTTCATGGCTTGCAGAATGGCGAGCAGATCCTGCGGCGTCGCGCCGACCGCATTGAGCGCCTGCACGACGTCGTTGAGCGTGGCGGCAGACGACAGCACGATCAGCTCGCCCTTGTCGCTTTTCACCTGCACATCGGTATTGGAGGTCACCACGGTCTGGCCGCCGGACAGCGCGTTGGGCTGCGAAACCTGCGCGTCGGCGCTGATGGTGACGGACAGATTGCCGTGCGCGATGGCGCATTTCTCGACGCTGACCAACTGGTTCATGACGATGGAACCGGTGCGCGGGTTGATGATCACGCGCGGCATCGGCAAGCCGGGGTTGAGACTGAGATTTTCCAGCTTGGACAAAAACATCACGCGCGCGCCGGAATCGGCCGGCGCCCTGACCCGCACCACGCGGCCATCGAGCGCCATGGCCGAACCCTTGCCGAAAGCGCGATCGACCGCATCCATCAAACGACTGGCGGTGGTGAAGTCGGCTTCGCGCAGTTCCAGATGCACGAAATCGCCCTGCCCCAATGCCGTCGGCACGCCACGTTCGACCGTCGCCCCCGAGGGAATGCGGCCGGCCGAAAGATGATTGACCTGGGTGCTGGAACCACCCGCGGCCCCGCCCGCGCCGCCGACCAGCATGTTGCCCTGGGCAAGCGCATAAATCTGACCGTCGGCGCCTTTCAGCGGGCTCAACAGCAAGGTGCCGCCGCGCAGACTCTTGGCATTGCCGAGACTGGAGACGGTGACATCGAGTTGCTGGCCGGGCCGCGCGTAAGGCGGCATCACGGCGGTCAGCGTCACCGCGGCGACGTTCTTCGATTTGATCGCGTTGGCATCCTGCTGCAAGCCCAACTGACCGAGCAAGGTGGCCATGCTCTGGTTGGTCAGCGCCTGGCTGGAATCACCGGTGCCGTCCAGGCCGACCACCACGCCATATCCGATCAACGGGTTGGAGCGCACGCCGTCGATCGTGGCGATGTCCTTGACGCGCTCGGCCCAGGCCGGCTGCGCCAGAAAAACGGGGAAAAAGACTAATGAAAACCAACGTAGGTTGGGCAAAGCGAAGCGTGCCCAACAATCCGTCGCAATGTTGGGCACGCTTCGCTTTGCCCAACCTACGAACTCGGCCCAGGCCGGTTGGACAAGCAGCAGGCCGTAGGATGTGGTGAGGAACGAACCGCATCGCCTCGGTGAGCAGTGTGCGATGCGGTTCGCAAGCTCACCACATCCTACGCAAGCGGTATTAACGGTTTTTGTCATGTCACGCGCCTAGAACGGCAGAACGGTCAGGAAAAAGCGCGCCAACATGCTGCCGACCTGCGCGACATCCATGCTCTGGGTGTTCTTCGACTCGAACTGCGCATTCGCCAGTTGGGTCGAATTGATGCTGTTGGCGCTGGTGATCTGGTTCGGATTCACCACGCCGGCCAGGCGGATGTATTCGGTATCGCTGTTGATCGCCACCTGCTTCTCGCCGGCCACGACCAGATGGCCGTTCGGCAGCACCTCCACCACGGTGACGGTGATCGAACCGGTGAAGCTGTTGGAGTTGCTCTCGTTGTCCTTCAGCTCCTGCTTGCTGCTGCTTGCAGGCGCCCAGGCGGTCGCGCCGATGCCGGTGGTGGTGCCCAGGATGGTCGGCGCGGGAATATTCAACGAAGCATTCGCCTTGCGCTCGTCCGTGGTTTCCGATTTGCGCTTGGCCTCGGTTTTTTCCACCAGATTGACCGTCAAGGTATCGCCGACATAACGCGCCTTGCGGTCCTCGAACAGACTCGCGCCGGGTCGCGCCTGGCTGGGCGCGGGCTGAAAGATGGCGCCGTTGTTGACGGGCGCTACGGCAACCGCTTCCGGCCGCACGCTGAGCGGCTGTTTGATCGCGGTGGACGGCGGTATCGCGCAGCCGGTGAGCAAAACAGCGGCGATAAGTAGGGTGCGCCATGCGCACCATTGACGTGAATCGGTGCGCATGGCGCACCCTACGGGATCAGGATTGAATCGGCTCATGTCAGTCTCCAATCAGCTCGGATCAAAGCTGTGTCAAACGCTGCAACATCTGGTCCGACGTGGTGATCGCCTTCGAGTTCAGCTCGAAGGCGCGCTGCGCGATGATCATGTTGACCAACTCCTCGGCCACGTTGACGTTGGAGGTTTCGACGAAGCTCTGGTTGAGCACGCCGAGGCCATTGGTACCGGGATTGTTGATCTGGGGCGCGCCGGAAGCGGCGGTCTCGATGTACAGGTTCTCGCCCTGGCTTTGCAGGCCGGCGGGGTTGACGAAGGCCGCCAATTGCATCTGCCCGAGTTGCGTCACCGTATTGGGGCTGCCCGGCTGCGTCACGCTGACCACGCCATCGCGGGCGATGCTGACCACCAGCGCATCCGCCGGAATCTGCATGTTCGGCAGCACGGCATAACCGCTGGCGGTCACCAGCGTGCCCTGGCTATCGACCTGGAAAGAACCGTCGCGCGAGTAAGCCGTGCCGCCATCCGGCATCTGAACCTGAAAGAAGCCGCGCCCGTTGATCGCCACATCGAGCGAGTTGCTGGTCTGTTGCAGGCTGCCTTGCTGGAAGATGCGCTCGGTGGCCACGGTGCGGGAGCCGACGCCGAGCTGGAAGCCGGACGGCAACTGGGTCTGCTGCGAAGACTGCGCGCCGGGCTGGCGGATGATCTGATAGAGCAGATCCTCGAACACCGCGCGGCCCCGCTTGAAGCCGGTGGTGGAGACGTTGGCCAGGTTGTTGGAAATCACGTCGAGCTGGGTTTGCTGAGTTTCCAGGCCGGTACGGGCGATGTGCAGTGAGCGCAGCATTATTTATCCTCGAATCAGAATCGTAGGGCGGAAAAGCGCATCGCCTTCCGCCGAATGCACCGAGCGTTGGCGGTAGGCGCGGCGCTTTTCCGCCCTACGTGCTGGGCGATGCGGTTCGCAAGCTCACCACATCCTACGAGGGGACAAGATTTCATGATTCAGCGACCTTTATCGTTACCGGTTAATTAGCCGTCAGCACTTTGTCGGCGCTGCGGTTGTTGTCTTCGGCAGCGCGCAAAACACGCATCTGCAGTTCGAACTGGCGCGCCAGACTGACCATATTCACCATCGCCTCGGCGGGGTTCACATTGCTGCTTTCCAGCGCGCCGGAGATCAGCGTGACACTCGCATCCGCCGCCGCAGGCTGGCCGGATTTCTGCCGGAACAGACCATCCTCGCCGCGCACCAGATCGGTCTCGCTCGGGTTCACCAGCTTGATGCGGCCGGCGATCTCTACTGCATTCAGGCCCCGGCCGATGGGCACGGTGGACACCGTGCCGTCCTTGGCGATCAGGATGTCCTGATCCGGCGGCGCCGACATCGGGCCGCCATCGCCCAGGACGTTGAGGCCGTTGCTGGTCTGTATGACGCCGTTCTGGCTGACCTGCAGATGCCCCATGCGGGTGTAAGCCTCCTGGCCGCCGGCATCCTGCACCGCGATCCAGCCCGCCCCGCGCAACGCGACATCGAGCGGCCGCCCGGTCTGCTGAATGGCGCCCGGCGTGAAATCGGTGCGCGGCGTGGTTTCCAGCACGAAGGCGCGCGTCTTGGCGCCCTCCCCCACCACCGGCAAGGCGCGGAACACGTTCAGTTCCTGGCGGAAGCCGTGCGTCGAGACATTCGCCAGATTGTGCGACACCGCCGCTTGCTGGCGAGTCACCTCGCGAGCGCCGGTCATTGCGATGTAGATCACGCGGTCCATGTGGGCGGCTCGCTATGGAGTAGGTTGGGCAAAGTGCAGCGTGCCCAACGAAGCGGCCACGATGTTGGGCACGCTGCGCTTTGCCCAACCTACGAAAGTGGCAGCGGATTTCATCGCAGATTCACCAGCGTCTGCAGGATCGTGCTTTGCGCGCTGATGGTCTGGGCATTGGCCTGGTAGAGCCGCTGCGCCACGATCAGGTTGACCAGTTCGCCGGTCAGGTCGGTGTTGGAATCCTCCACCGAACCGGCCTGCACCAGGCCGGCGACACCCTCGCCAGGGTTGTTGATGGTTTCCGCGCCGGCATCGATGGTCGATACCCACTGGTTCTGCCCGACAGGAATCATCGATTGCGGATTCCGGAACGTGACCAGCACCAGTTGCTGCAGGGGCTGGGTGACGCCGTTGCTGTAGCGACCGGCGATGACGCCATCATCGCCGATGCTCAAGCCCACCAGATTGCCGCTCTGGAAACCGTTCTGACTCACCGAGTTGATGCCGGAACCACCGGAGTACTGGCTGGACCCGGTGAAGTCCATGGCGATGATCAGAGGCGCCGCGCCTGGGGGCGTCACGGACGCGTTTGTGGCCGACGTGCCCGTAATCAGATTACCGGCAGACGAGAAAGTCATGGTGTGGGCGCCACCCGCCGGAAGCGTACTCGTATTCAGCAAATTCAAATCCAGTTGATCCCCCACCGGCCAGAGCCCCGTCGCGGTGCCGTCCATGTAGGCATAGGCCGACCAGGTGTTGTCCGGCGCCACTTCCTTCCTGAAGTAATACTGTATGGAATGCTCGCTGCCCAGGCTGTCGAACACCGTCACGGAGGTGCTGTAGTTGTAGCTGGTCGAAGTCGTTGGGGAGAACGCCACCGTCGGCGCCACAGCGGCCGCATCGAGATTCAGGTTCAGAGACAGATCCGATGTCGCCTGGGCATTGATGCCATCCAGGTCGATCTGGACATTCCCCAGGCTGGTGGTGCCCACCACATTGAAGGCGGAATCCAGGGTCAACTGGGTATAGCCGGTGACGTTCTCGCCCGTATTGGTGACCAGAAACCCCTCCTTATCCAGACGGAACTGGCCGCTGCGGGTATAGGTCGTCCCGCCCTCACCGCTCAAACGGAAGAAGCCGCTGCCGCTGATCGCCACATCCAGTGGATTGTTGGTGACGCTCAAGCCGCCCTGGGTGAACTGCTGCGCCACCGAGACGGTCTGCGCCCCCAGGCCGGACTGTAGATCGCCCGCGCCAAAGGTTGCCGTGGCATAGACATCGGCGAACTCCGCCCGGCTGGACTTGAACCCCACCGTGCCGACGTTGGCGATGTTGTTGCTGATGACATCGAGATTTTTCGAGGCGGCATTCAGGCCGCTCAACCCTTGCTGGAAACCCATCTCACTCGCTCCTTAGTTTCAATCCGCGCCTAACCGTGACACCAGGCGATACCTAGAAAATCTGCCGAATTTGATCGAGGCCGCGATCACCCAAGCCGGAAACCTCGGCGACCATGTCGTTACCGTTGAGGGAAACGCTCAGCACATTCCCCAATGTGTAGGTTGCAGCCGCGACCGATTTACCTGCAACGCCGGCCTCCACCTCGAACGTGTATTGCCCCTCAGCCTGACTCTGCCCGTCGGCGCCCTTGCCGTCCCAGACAAAGCGCACCAGGCCCGCGTCCTGCGCACCCAGATCCAGCGTCTGCACCACGGCGCCATTGCCATCCAGCACCTTGATCTTGACGCTATCCGCCGAGGTTTCCAGACCGACGCCGCCCGCCGCGCCAGCCTCCGAAAGAGTCAGCGCATCGCCGTCAGCCAGCACCTGGCGGCCGACCAGCGACGCACCCTGCAAGACCTGATTCGACTTGTACTGCGACACCAGCCCATCCACCGTGGCGTTGAGATTGTTGACCCCCTCCACCGTCGAAATCTGCGCCAACTGCGAAGTCATCTCGGCGTTATCCATCGGGTTCATCGGATCCTGATTCTTGAGCTGGGTCACCAGCAAGGTGAGAAAACGATCGGACAGCTCGGCGGCCGAATCGGTCGTCTTGGTGTTCGCGCTGCCGTTCAAGCTGGCAACAAGATTTGAGGTGCTATCGGTCTGGACTGCGGATATAGCCATGCTTCAGCGCTCCTAACTTTGTGCAATGGCCAAGGTGCGCTGCAGCAGCGACTTGGTGGTGGCCATCACTTCGGCGTTGGTCTGATAAGAACGCGAGGCGGAGATCATGTTGACCATCTCCTCCACCGCATCCACGTTGGGATAAGCGACATAACCCTTGGCGTCGGCCAGGGGATGTTTGGGGTCGAAAACCATGCGCGACGGCGACTTGTCCTCTTGCACTTCCGACATCCGCACGCCCTGCGCCCAGGGCGCGGACTTGTCCATCGCGACCGCCTGAAACACCACCTGCTTGGCCTTGTAGCCCTCGCCGGTGGAGGCATGCGCGGAGTCGGCATTGGCCAGATTGGAGGCCACCGCGTTCAGGCGCATGGATTGCGCAGTCAAGGCGGAAGCGGCGATGTGGAAGACGTTGGTCAGAGACATTCAGGCGCGTCCTTGCTTACTGCCCCAGCGCCTGGCCCATCGTCTTGAAGGACGAAGCGGCGCGGTCGAGCAGGAATTGGTAATGCAGCGAGTTTTCGGTGAAATGCGCACGCTCCACATCGGGATCGACGGTATTGCCGTCCAGGCTGGGCTGTACGCTGGAACGATATTTGAGGTGACCAGCCTGCGCCGACGAACCGGTGCCATCGAGATGCGCGCCAGCGGTGCGCGCCAGCTTCAGCGACCCGCCCTCCGCACCCATCGCCCCCTTCAGCGCGGCGGAAAAATCCAGATCGCGCGCCTTGTAGTTGGGCGTATCCGAGTTGGCGATGTTGCCCGCCAATATTTCCTGCCGCCGCGCTCTCAGATCAAGGGCGGACTGGACGAAGGCGAGCTCGGTGTCGATTTTGCTTAGCATATGGGGTCTCCGCTCCTGTTACAGCAAGCGCCATGCCAAGCCAAAAAACTACTTAAGCCTTTGATTTCGTAGCGCCCATCTGGCTACGCAGCCGCCCAACCGGCAAGCCTCGCCGGGGGCGGCAAGTTATGCCGGGGTGGAATTTGATAGCGTAGGTTGGGCAAAGCGCAGCGTGCCCAACATTTCACGCTCGGAGGTTGCGATGTTGGGCACGCTGCGCTTTGCCCAACCTACGTGGCTACGTGGCCAACGACTCCGCCAGCCGCCGCAACGCCGTCTCGATCCCCTTACGCGGCGCGCCGATGTTCATGCGCATGAAACCGCTGCCACCGGCGCCGAATACCGTGCCGGGATTCATGCCGACACGCGCCTGTTCGACGAAGAAGCGCTTGAGGGCAGCGTCATTCCAGCCGCGCTCACGGCACAGTTCGCGGCAATCCAGCCAGAGCAGATAAGTGCCTTCCGGCTCGATGACCCGGATGCCGGGCAGATTGCGATGGCAAAAATCGGTGACGAAATCGCGGGTCTGCGCCAGATACGCCATCAACGCATCCAGCCAGGCTGCGCCGTCGCGGTATCCCGCCGTGAAGGCGGCGCTGCTGAACGGGTTGTAATTGCCGGCGTGGAGCAGATCGAACGCCCGGCTCAGCGCTGCGCGGCGGGCCGAGTCCGGCACGATCAGCGCCGACAGGCCGAGACCGGGGATATTGAAGGTCTTGCTGGGCGCGGCGGCGGTGACGATGCGGGCGGGATCGGTTGCCAAATCGCTTGCCCCATCGTCGGCCAACCTCGCCAGCACATGATGTTTTTGCCCCGGGTAGATCAGGTCGTGATGAATCTCGTCGGACAACACCACCAGATCGTGCCGCTCGGCGATGTCCAGCAATTGCACCAATTCTTGCCGCGTCCACACCCGGCCGACCGGGTTGTGCGGCGAGCACAGCAGCAGCAGGCGGGCCTTGGGGTTAGTCTGCGCGGCGCAGTTTTCCAGATGCTCGAAATCGATCCGATAGCGGCCTGCGTCCAAGCGCAACGGGTTTTCGATCAGCCGGCGTCCGGTCGCGGTCACCGCCGAGAAGAACGGGTAATACACCGGCGGCTGCACGATGACGCCTTCGCCAGGTTCGGCAAACGCCAGCACGGCGGCATGCAGCGAGGGCACGACGCCGGGCGCCAGCAATATCCAGTCGCGTTCGATCCGCCAGCCGTGGCGTTGCCGCATCCAGCCGATCAACGCCTCGAACAGCGCCTCCGGATAGCGGCTGTAGCCGTAAATCGGGTGCGCGGCGCGCGCCAACAAGGCTTGCGTGACGGCTTCCGGGGCGGCGAAATCCATGTCGGCCACCCACAGCGGCAGCACATCCGCCGTGCCGAAGTAATCGGCGCGGCCGTCGTGTTTGACCGAGTCGGTGTTGTTGCGGGAGATCGGGCGATCAAAGTCCATTTCGGTCAACAACCCATGTGTAGGTTGGGCAAAGCGCAGCGTGCCCAACATTTCACGCGCCGATGTTGGGCACGCTGCGCTTTGCCCAACCTACGATCCAGGCTAAAGGACATCAGGTTCGCTCCCACACCGTCACTTCCGACACCGTGTGTTGAAACTTGCGCCGGGTTTCGCGCAGCACGAAGGGCACATCGAGCGGCCCTACGATGTGCCGAAAATGCGCGCCTAGCGCGGCTTTGAGGCCATCCAGCGTGGTGAAGTTTTCGCCGTCCTGCTTGAAGCCGCCGATCCATTCCGCGCGCGGGGTGTGTTCTTCCAGCCAGGTGCAGGGCGTGGCGAGCAGCAGCAGACCGCCCAGGTTGATGCGTTCGTGCACGCTGGCGAGAAACTTGGCCGGGCTGTACAGGCGGTCGACCAGGTTGGCGGCGAGGATCAGGTCGTAGCCGGTGAAATTCGGCTTCAGGTTGCAGGCATCGCCCTGGAAGAAATCGACCTTGCCGCGCGTCTGCTCCAGCGCCAGGTCGGCCAGGCGGCGCTCGTGGTAACTGACCAGTTCGCCCTCCTCGGCGAAGGTGTAGCGCAGCCGGCCCTGCTCCGCCATCTGCACACCGAGGCCGATGAAGCGGGCGGAAAAATCGATGCCGGTGACCTGCGCGAAATGCCGCGCCAGTTCAAAGCTGGCACGGCCGGCGGCGCAACCGAGATCGAGCGCATGGCGGGCCGGGCGCGCACCCATGACGCGGATCGCCAGATCGGCCAGCGCCTTGGGGAAGTTCTCGACGCCGAAGTGGCTGTCGCCGTAATGGAACTCGGCGTACTCGGAGAGCAGCTTGTCGGTTTCGTAATGCGAGGCGGGCGTGGCGGTCTCGGTCGATGACGCGGCTTCAGCCACCACGTAGCGAAAACCGGCGTGCTGGAAGAAATGGCGGCGGAAGGCATAACGCGCGGACTTGCGGCTCTCGTTGCCAGAACTGATCCAGGAACCGCCCTTGAACAGGTTGTGGCGGCCGTCGAAGGTCGGCGTGGTGAAGTCGTCGTAGAGCGGATGCACGCGAAAACCGTCGAACGGGTAGATCGGCGTTTGCGTCCATTGCCAGACATTGCCGACCACGTCGTACAACTCGCCCTGTTTGAAGGTATCGACCGGGCAAGCCGAAGCGGCGTGATCGAGATGCAGGTTGGCGGACGCGACCGCTGTTTCCGGAACTTCGGCGAGGCCGGCATACGCGTAAAGCCGACCCCACTCGTCCTCGCTCGGCAAGCGCACCGGCAAACCGACCCGGGCCGCCTTCCAGGCGCAAAAAGCGCTGGCTTCCAGACAATTCACCTCCACCGGCCAATTCCACGGCATCGGCACTTCTTCCAGCATCAGGCGCAAGCGCCAGTCATCGCGGTTAGCCGATTCGGCGGCGATCCAGAAAGTCGGATGCAGCGCTTGTGCATAGGTTTTCCAGGCGCGCCCTTCCGCATCCCACCAGGCATCGTCGGCATAACCGCCAGCCTGCACGAATTCGAGAAATTCCTGGTTGCTGACCAGATGGCGGCTGGCCTGAAATGCCGGAACCTGCACGTCATGGCGGCCGTACTCGCGGCCGTACTCGCGGGTGTACTCGCGGGTGTACTCGTTATCCCAGCCATAACTCGCGTCAGTCTTGCCCAAGCTCACCGCACCAGCCGGAATATCGACCAACGCATTAATAGGCACACCCAGCGGCGCCGCACCACTCGCGCGCCAGGGCTGCCAGGCCGGATGCGGCCGCACATGCTTGAGCGCGTGCTGGCGAATCAGCACCGACGAGGTTTCCAGGTGAATGCGCTCGTGCTCGATGCCCATCAGGACCACCCAGGCCGGCTCATTCCAATCGATCGGCAGTGTCAGCGGCATGGTCGCAATCACGCCCGCCACTGCCGCCCGCACTTGCCGACGATAGGCGCGCACCGCCTCGACGCTCGGCCAGTCGTAATGCGTGGCGTCGAGATCGTCCCAGCTCATTTCATCGACGCCGACCGCGAACATCGACTCGAAGCGCGGCTCGATGCGCGCATGCAGCAAGCCGGCCAGCACCAGCTTGTTGACGAAGAAGGTGGCGGTATGGCCGAAGTAGAAGATCAACGGATGCCGCAGCGGAATCGGCTTCTCGTAATACGCCGCATCGCTTACCAACACCTCGAACAACTGCTCGTAGCGGTCGAACGTGGCGTGGAAATAGGCGCGGATTTCCTCGCGCTTGGCGACGACATCATCGCCGGACAGCGAGGGCGTGCGGGGAAAAAGAGGAGAAGTCATACCGGAATACCGCGAGAAAAGAGTCAGGCATTTGATTTGTATAGATCGAAACCGTACCACGCAAGTCACCCACCTTCGCCAAGGCCACCCGTTGCGTTTGCGCTTGCGCGCTTCGGGCCGCAAGCGGCCCTCCTACGGGCATGGAGCCACAACATGACCAAACCGGTCGCGGTAGGGACAGGGGTCACCCCCTACCCCCCGCACAGCGCCGTAGGTTGGGCAAAGCGAAGCGTGCCCAACATTTCACACTCGGAGGTTGCGATGTTGGGCACGCTGCGCTTTGCCCAACCTACGTCACTTCGGGCCGCAAGCGGCCCTCCTACGGGCATGGGCCACAATATGACTAAAGATATAACCCGGCTTGCCGATAAGAAGCCGCGTTTGCCATACACCGCTTATTTTCCCCACCAGAACAAGGCTCCTACATGAGAAACAACCAACCCGTGACCGGACAGGAATACCCGACCCGGAACGATGCCGCCTTCATTACCCATACCGACGCCAAGGGCCGCATCACCCGCGCCAATGACGAGTTCATCGAGGCGAGCGGCTACACGCGGGAAGAGTTGATCGGGCAGTCGCACAACATCGTGCGCCATCCCGATATGCCGGTGGAAGCCTTCCGCGATCTGTGGGCGACGCTGAAGCGCGGCCGCCCCTGGACCGGGCTGGTCAAGAACCGGCGCAAGAACGGCGACCATTACTGGGTGCGCGCCAATACTTCGCCGACGGCCGACGGCTATACCTCGGTGCGCGGCAAACCCTCGCGCCAGGAGATCGATGCGGCGGAGGCTCTGTACCGCGACATGCGCAACGATGCCGGCATCAAGCTGGACGGCGGCTATCTCGTCCCCACCGGCCTGGCCGGCCTGCGGCAGCGGCTGTTCGGCCGCATGCGCATCGCCCAGCGGCTCTGGCTGATGATCAGCACGGCGGCGTTGCTGTTCCTGGTCGCCGTGGCGGTCGGCTGGCAAGGCCTGGGCGATGCGCGCAGCGCGCTGAAGTCGGTGTACGAGGACCGCGCCGTACCGATGCACGATCTGTCCAGATTCAACTCGCTGATCAAGGAAAATTACGCCGAGGTGCTGCGCGGTTTCCAGCACGACCCGGCGGGACAGTTGCATGCCGTGCATGATCATCCGACCAGCCTCCACATCGACGCGGTGAAAAACCGTCGCGCCGAGTTGGACGCGCTGTGGAACAAGTACATGGCGACGTTCTTGACCGAGGAAGAGAAGGTTCTGGCGGCCGATTTTGTCGAAAAACGCAAGGCCTGGACGGAGAAACTCGGCGTCGCCGTGGCGGCGTTGGCGGCCAACGACTATTCGTCGGCGACCATGGCGGCCTTCCTCAAGGCCGGCCGCGAAGAAGGCATTGCGGCCGAAACGGCGATGGACAGGCTGATGGAATATCAGGTGCTCCAGGCCAAACAGCAATTCGAAGCCGCCGAGGTGATTTATCAACGGGACATCATGATTTTCGGGCTGCTGCTGGTGTTGGGCCTGGTCGGCGTGCTGTCGCAGGCGATCCTGACCATCGGTCACATCACGCGCTCCCTGCGCGCGGCGGGCGAGGCCGCCGAGACCATCGCTTCCGGCGACCTGACGCGGCCGATGCCGCGCGCCGGCGAGGACGAGATCGGCGACCTGATGGCCAAACTCGGCGTCATGCGCAACACCCTGCATGAACTGATCGCCTCCATCAGCCAGAACATGAAGGCCCTCAACCATTCTGCCGGCGATCTTTCCAGTTCGGCGGCGAGCAGCGCGCGCGCCACCGAGATGCAGGCCGAAGCGGCGTCCAGCATGGCGGCCTCGGTGGAACAGTTGTCGGTGTCCATCGACCAGGTCGAGGAACATGCGCGCGAGGCGCACAGCGTGACCCAGGCATCCAGCACGCAATCAAGCGAAGGCGGACGCATCATTCACGAAGCGGCCGCGGAAATGGGCCATATCGCCGACGCCGTGAACAACACCGCCGGCACCATCAAGGAACTGGAAGGCTATTCCGACCAGATTTCCAGCATCGTCCAGGTCATCAAGGACATCGCCGACCAGACCAATCTGCTGGCGCTCAACGCCGCCATCGAAGCGGCACGGGCCGGCGAGCAGGGCCGCGGCTTCGCCGTAGTGGCGGACGAGGTGCGCAAGCTGGCCGAGCGTACCGCCAAGTCCACCCAGGAAATCGGCGCCATGATCGGCAAAATCCAGCAAGGCACGCAGCGCGCCGTACAAGAGATGGAAGCCGGCGTGCAACGCGTCGGCGAGGGCGTCAACCTGGCGCACAAGGCAGGCGATTCGGTCATCAGTATCCGCGACAGCGCGGAACGGGCGACTCGGGCGGTAGACGACATCGGCCTGGCGCTCAAGGAACAAGCCGTGGCGGCGCGCGATATCGCCCAGAAGGTGGAACGCATCGCCCAGGGCTCCGAGGAAAACAGCGCGGCGGTAACGCAGACAGCGGCCGCGGCGAATCACATGGAACAGTTGGCGAGCGAACTGAACAGCCTGGCCGCCCGCTTCCGCGTGGCTTGAGCCGGCTACGCAAATGTAGGATGCGGTGAGCTTGCGAACCGCATCACCCACGGTCGCGTCGGGTGATGCGGTTCGTACCTCACCGCATCCTACGGGCTACGGGCTACGGCATAGCGGGTGTATGCGAATTGGAATGTGCGCCGGATGTCATACTCCGGACACCTCCATCCGTTAAAACCCACTCGCATGCAGGAATACGAAACCCTCGCCGCCATCGACCTCGGCTCCAACTCCTTTCACATGCAGGTGGGCCGCGTCGAAGGCGACCAACTGTTCTATCTCGATGCGATCAAGGAGCCGGTGCGCCTGGCCAGCGGCCTCACCGCCCTCAAACATCTCGATGCCGCCTCGCAACGACGCGCGCTGAACTGTCTGGCGCGCATCGGCGAACGTCTGCAAGGCATGCCGGCCGGCGCGGTGCGGGCCGTCGGAACCTCCGCGCTGCGGGTCGCCAAGAATTCGCCCGAGTTCCTTGAGAAAGCACGCGCGGCGCTCGGCTTCGAAATCGAAATCGTCGCCGGCCGCGAAGAAGCCCGCCTGATCTACCTGGGCGTCTCGCACAGCCTGCCGCTGACGCAGACGCCGCGCCTGGTGGTCGATATCGGCGGCGGCTCCACCGAATGCATCATCGGCGCCGGCTACGATCCACAAGAACGCGAAAGCCTGCGCATGGGCTGCGTCGTATTCTCGAAACAATTCTTCCCCGCCGGCGCGATGGACAAAGCGGCCATGCACGCCGCCGACACCGCCGCCCGCGTCGAAATCCAGCTCGTCGCCCGCCAATTCCGCGCCAGCGCCGCCATGCCGGTTTGGCGAGAAGCCGTCGGCTCATCCGGCACGGCCCGGGCGCTGGGCGAAATCTGCCGGCTGAATGGCCACTCCGATGGCGCCATCACGCTGACAGGCCTGCACTGGCTGCGCGACCGCATGATCAAGGCCGGGCAGATCGAACAACTCGAACTGCCCGGCCTCAAGCCGGATCGCCGCCCGGTGATCGCCGGCGGGCTGACGATCATGCTGGCGCTGTTCGAAGAACTCGGCATCGAGATCATGACCGTGGCGCAGGGCGCGATGCGCGAAGGCATCCTGTGGGATCTGCTCGGCCGCGTGCACGACCGCGACATGCGCGACATCACCGTCAGCCAGTTCCAGCGCCGTTACCACGTCGATGGCAAACAGGCGCGCCGGGTCGGCGACCTGTCCCGCCAACTGGCGCACGGACTCGCCCCGCAGCTAGCAGCCTGTCGGACTTTGGTCGTCGATAGCGATTTGCAGCCGACGATTCCAAAGCCTGACAGGCTGCTAGACGACGACGCACTGCGCGCGCTGGCCTGGGCCGCTTTGCTGCATGAAATCGGCATCTCCATCGCCCATTCCGGCTTCCACAAACACGGCGCCTACATCCTGGAAAATGCCGACATGCCCGGCTTCTCGCGGCGCGACCAGACCCGCCTCGCCGCCCTGGTGCGCGCCAGCCGCGGCGGCCTCAACAAGCTCGTCCTCAGCCGCACCGACCCGAACTGGCCGCTGATTCTGTGTCTGCGCCTGGCCGTCCTGTTCAACGGCGGCCGCAACAACCTGACGCTACCGAAAATGCGCCTCGAATGCCGCGACGGCGCCTGCGAACTGCATCTAGCGGCCGCCTGGCTGAACGCAAACCCGTTGACCCAGGCCGCGCTGGACGACGAACTGAAAGCCTGGCGCGACGTTGCACCCAGCATCGGGCTGGCGATGTTGCGCGCGGAATAAACAAGCGGGGTATCCGGAGAAATGCGGCGCTACGTTGGGCACGCTTCGCTTTGCCCAACCTACGGGGTGGCTCATGTCACTGAATGTTGGGCTTCCTGGCGTCGGCCAAACTGACCTTGCCCCACATAAACAATCCCATCAAACGAAAGAATTGAACCCGCGCGGTATGCCGGTATTCTTACGCCGCTCGTCAGTGACGAGTATTGCCAATAAACGATATGGAGTTATGCATGGGCTTGCTTACCCGATTACAGACGATTTTTGCCAAAACACCGGAAACACCCAAAAGTACGCCTGCCGTTACTGAAAATGCGCGCCCTCAAAACCGGCGCAAGCATCCCCGCATCGATGCACGCAAAGGCACCCGTGTGTTGATCATCGACGACTCGCCTACCGTCGTGACCTATTTGAGAAAAACCTTCACCTCGGCGGGTTATGTCACCCTGGAAGCGGCCGATGCCGAACGTGGCCTGCAAATCGCGCACGCGGAGCGCCCGGATCTGGTCGTTCTTGACGTCGTCATGCCGGGCATGAACGGCTTCGCGGCTTTGCGGCATATACGCCGCGATCCGAAGGTGCAGCATTTGCCGGTGATCATGATGAGCGGCAACGAACAGGCCACCGAACAGTTTTATGGGATGCGTATAGGCGCCGACAGCTTCATGAAGAAACCGTTCTCACGCTTCGATCTGTTCAGCCGTATCGAGGCAATGCTCGACGACAACCTGGTTCCGCGTCGCACCGCGATTCCGACCGGCGGCTAGCAGCCTGTCGGACTTTGGTCGTCGATAGCGAAAATCGGCCCCGGCGAGGCCAGTTTTTGCCGGATTTGCAGCCGCATAGCCCAGCTATGGGGCAAAAAGTTGGTGAAAAATGGACCGTCGCGGCCGATTTGCAGCCGACGATTCCAAAGTCCGACCGGCGGCTAAGCCTTCGCGCCTAGCGCGCTCATCAGGAAAGCTTGCGCGTCGAAGCCCTTTCCGCGCCGGGTGCGGCGGCGGAACGAGCCATCCGGCTGCATCTCCCAGGTGCGTTGGTTGTCCTTCAGACAGGCTTTGAGGCCTTCGTTGATGACGCGGCGCTTGAGCTTGGGATCGAGCAGCGGAAAGCCGGTCTCGATGCGGCGGAAGAAGTTGCGATCCATCCAGTCCGCGCTGGCCAGCCAGACATCTTCCTGGCCGCCGTTGAGGAAATAGAAGATGCGGTGATGTTCCAGAAAGCGGCCGATCAGCGAACGCACGCGGATGTTGTCGGATAGCCCGGCGATCCCCGGCTTCAGCGCACAGACGCCGCGCACGATCAGGTCGATCTGCACGCCGGCCTGCGAGGCTTCATACAGCGCCGCGATGATGCGCGGCTCCAGCAAGGCGTTCATCTTGGCGATGATGGCCGCCTTCTCGCCGCGGCTCGCCTTTTCCGTCTCGTTGCGGATCGCCTGCATCATGCGGGCGTGCATCGAAAACGGCGCTTGCAGCAACAAGGTATGTTCATGCGCGCGGCCCAGGCCGGTGAGCTGCATGAACACGTCGTTGACGTCCTGGCACAGGTCCGGCTGGCAGGTCAGCAGGCCGAAATCGGTGTACATGCGGGCGGTGCGCGGGTGGTAGTTGCCGGTGCCGAGATGCGCGTAGCGCTTGAGTTTGCCGCCCTCGCGCCGCACCACCAGCGCCAGTTTGGCGTGCGTCTTGTAGCCGACGACGCCGTACACCACATGCGCGCCGGCTTTTTCCAGTTGTTCCGCCCAGTTGATGTTGGCTTCTTCGTCGAAGCGCGCCATCAACTCGACCACGGCGGTGACTTCCTTGCCGCGCTGGGCGGCGGCGATGAGTTGGCGCATCAGTTCGGAATCGGTGCCGGTGCGGTAGACCGTCTGCCGGATCGCCAGCACGTTGGGGTCTTCGGCGGCCTGGCGGATGAAGTCGATCACCGGCTGGAAGGATTGATACGGGTGATGCAGCAGGATGTCGCCCGCACTGATCGCCTGGAACACGTCCGGCTGTTTCACCAGCGCGCCGGGCAGTCCGGATGCGAACGGCGCGAACTTGAGATCGGGCCGCTCGACCTTGTCCGGCACGCCCATCAGGCGCACCAGATTGACCGGGCCGCGCACCTCGAACAGGTCATCACGGCCGAGGCCGAATTGCTCCAGCAGGAAATTAGTCATTTCCGGCGAGCAGTTGTCGGCTACTTCGAGGCGCACGGCATCGCCGTAATGACGGTGCGGCAATTCACCTTGCAATTGTTCGCGCAGGTTCTTGTTTTCTTCGTCATCGACGAACAGGTCGGAATTGCGCGTGACCCGGAACTGGTAGCAACCGCGTATTTCCATGCCGGCGAACAGTTCGCCGACGTGCGCGTGCAGAACGGAAGACAAAAACACGAAACCGAATTCGCAGCCGGCGATTTCGGTCGGCAACTGAATCACCCGCGGCAGTGCGCGCGGCGCCTGCACCACGGCGCGATCCGAGTTGCGGCCGAAGGCATCCTTGCCGGACAGCTCGACGGCGAAATTCAGACTCTTGTTGAGCACGTTGGGGAATGGGTGCGCCGGGTCGAGCCCGATCGGCGTCAGCACCGGCATCAATTCGTTGAAGAAGTAATTGCGGATCCATTCCGCCTGCTCCGCGCTCCAGTGTGTGCGGCGTAGAAACCGGATGTCCTGCTGCGCCAGCGCCGGCAAGACATCCTGGTTGAACAGGTCGTACTGACGCGCAACCAGCTCATGCGCGACCTTGGCCACCTGCTTGTAGATCTGGCGCGCGGTGAGTCCGTCGGCGCCGACATGCAGCGGATTGAGCTTGATCTGCTCTTTCAGGCCGGCGCCGCGAATCTCGAAAAACTCGTCCATGTTGCTGGAGAAAATACACAGGAAGCGCAGGCGTTCCAGCAACGGCGTGGCGGGATCCTCGGCCTGGGCGAGGACGCGGCGGTTGAATTCCAGCATACCGAGTTCGCGGTTGATCAGATGTTCGGGGGCGGGCAGCACGCTCATAAGTAGGTTCGAGACTCGTTAACGAGCCTTTAACACGAAGTAGGGGCCCGGATGCTAACCTCAATGCGTATCCGCCTACTATCACGCTCGTCGGGTTTGGGGCCTTAGCACCTACAGGAGCACCTACAGGAGCATCGACATGGAAATCGAACTGAAACTGGCGTTGCCGCCGCGCCATGCCGCCGCGATCCGCAGGCATCCGCTGTTGCGCGCGATCAAACCGGTGCGGCACGCGCTGCTCAGCATTTATTTCGACACGCCGGAGTTCGCCCTGATGCAGCGCGGCATCGCGTTGCGCGTGCGGCGAGTGGGCTATCACTGGGTGCAGACGCTGAAAGCCGAGGCGCAAGCGGTGGGCGCGCTGTCGAGCCGACCGGAATGGGAAATGGCCGTCGCCGGCGGCGCCAGCCCGGATTTCGCTGTGCTGCCGCAAGCGGCGCTGGATTTGCTGGCCGGGATCGACCTGAAGCACATCGCACCGGCGTTCATCACCGAGTTTCAGCGCACCACCTGGCAAATCGGGCATGGCGAGGATCAGGCTGAACTGGCGCTCGATATTGGCGAAATCCACGCCGGCGAAGCGCACCAGGCACTTTCCGAGGTGGAGATCGAACTCAAGTCCGGCGCGCCCAAGTTTCTGTTCGACCTGGCGACACAGTTGCTGGAACAGGTACCCCTCAACATCGAACCGCGCAGCAAGGCGGAACGCGGCTACCTCCTGTGTGGCGCCAGCAGCCCCGCCCCGGCCAAAGCCGTGCGCCCGGCAATTCAGCCGGAACAAACCGCCGGTGTCGCCTGGAATGCGGTAATGCAGGCCGCGCTGGTGCAATGCGTCGCCAACGTGCCGGGCTTTCTGGAGCAAGCACACGACACCGAATATCTGCATCAACTTCGCATCGCGCTGCGTCGCCTGCGCGTAGGGGTGACGCTGGCGAAGGCGTTGGGCCAGGCCGCACCGGACTGGGATCAGTCGCTACGCGAGACGTTGTGCGCGCTCAATCCCGCGCGCGACTGGGATGTGTTCTTGCATGAGACCCTGCCCAAGACCCTGGCGGCGCTGGGAGGCGTGCAAGGCAAGACGCAAACGAATATGCAACCGATGGCGCAGGCCGACGATGCCATGCTCGCCCTGGTGCGCGACATCGCCGCACACACCCGCCAACAGGCGCAAGCGCTGTTGCTCGCGCCCGCATTCACCCGACTTGTGCTCGACATCGGCCGCAGTCTGCTGACGACGCCCGCCGACGCAGGCATGCTGGACAGCAAGGAATGGGCCGCGAAAATTCTCGAAAAACGCTGGCTCATGCTGCGCAAACGCTGCCGCAACTTCGCCAAACTCGGCCCGGCCGAGCGCCACATGGCGCGCATCGCCGCCAAGAAGATGCGTTACGCGGCAGATGCCTTCGCGCCGCTGTACGGCAAACGCGGCATGCGTTTCATCGAGGCCCTGACCGCTTTGCAAAATGGCTTGGGACGCGCAAATGACGCGCATGTCGGCGCACAACTGCTGCACGCGCTGCCGAAGAAATCCGCCCCGCTCAGTTTTGACCTCGGCCGCCTTGCCGGCGCGCTGGAAGTCGAAGCCGCGCGGCATGCGCAACTATCCGGCTCGATCTGGCGGCGTCTGGTGCAATCCAGATTGTTCTGGCGATGAGTGGTGGAGATTTTCTCTTCTACCCTCATGAAAAATTGATTCCGGGCCGATAGACTCGCGAGCGCTGCGACGCAGCTTCGTAGCTTCGTAGGTTGGGCAAAGCGCAGCGTGCCCAACATTTCACGCGTCGATGTTGGGCACGCTGCGCTTTGCCCAACCTACAACTCCAACTTCAACGATGAGCCCGATATGACCATTTATCCCGTCATTCTCTCCGGTGGTTCCGGCACCCGCCTTTGGCCCCTGTCGCGCGCGGCGCTGCCCAAGCAGTTGTTGCCGCTGGCATCGGACCTGACCATGGTGCAGGAAACCGTGCAGCGCCTGGCCGGCCTGCCGGATATCGGACAACCGCTGATCGTATGCAATAACGAACACCGTTTTCTGATCGCCGAGCAGATGCACGAAATCGGCATCGAGCCCCTGGGCATTTACCTGGAACCGGTTGGCCGCAACACCGCGCCGGCCGCCGCCATTGCCGCGCTGACGCTGCTCAAACGCGACCCGGATGCGGTGATGTTGTTGCTGCCCGCCGACCACCTGATTCGCGATGTCGCGGCATTCCATACCGCCATCCGCGCCGGTCTGGATGCGGTAGGTGCGGGTTTTCTGGTCACCTTCGGCATCGTCCCGGATGCACCGGAAACCGGCTACGGCTATATCCAGCGCGGCGACGTCTTGCCGGCCGGCGCGGCACACCGGGTTGCGCGCTTCGTGGAAAAACCGAATCTGGAAAACGCCGAAAAATTCCTTGCTGCCGGCGATTACTACTGGAACAGCGGCATGTTCCTGTTCAATTGCCAGCAATTTCTCGATGAACTGGAAAGCACCCGGCCGGACATCCTCACCGCCTGCGAGGAAGCACTGAATCGCGGCCAGCACGACCTGGATTTCTGCCGTCTGGACAAGACCGCCTTCGCCGCCTGCCCGTCGGATTCGATCGACTACGCGGTGATGGAACACACGCAACACGCCGCCGTGGTGCCCACCGACATCGGCTGGAACGACATCGGCGCCTGGTCGGCGTTGTGGGATGTCGGCAGCAAGGACGCCAACGGCAATGTGCTGCGCGGCGATGTCTATCTGGATGGCGTCAACGACAGCCTGGTGCGCGCCGAATCGCGCATGGTGGCGGCAATCGGCGTCGCCAACCTGCTGATCGTGGAAACCGCCGACGCCGTTCTGGTGGCGGACAAAAACTGCGCCCAGGACGTGAAAAAGATCGTCGATTTCCTCAAAGCCAGCGGCCGCAGCGAACACGAATTCCATACCCGCGTATTCCGCCCCTGGGGCTGGTACGAAGGCATCGACTTGGGCGAGCGTTTCCAGGTCAAACGCATCATGGTCAAACCGGGCGAAAAGCTTTCCCTGCAGATGCACCATCACCGCGCCGAACACTGGATCGTGGTTTCCGGCACGGCACGAGTGACGCGCGACGGCGTGGAAGAACTACTGACGGAAAACCAGTCCACCTACATCCCGCTCGGCACCACACACCGCCTGGAAAACCCGGGCCGCGTGCCGCTACACCTGATCGAAGTGCAATCCGGCAGCTATCTGGGCGAAGACGACATCGTCCGCTTCGAGGATATTTATCAACGCAGTTGAAGCGCGCGTAGGTGCGCATTTATTCGCACAATCAAGGACTTCGGTGCGAATAAATTCGCACCTACGAGCGCTTCCACAAAAAATGTTCCAGGCTCGAATTCCACCCGGCAGCACGCCCTACCGCATGGCGTTTCGTGCCGCCTCGGCAAGAAAACCGGAGCGCGGTTCAGCAGATTCCCGGCGCGGCGCTTGTTCGCGGCAGGCAAATTAATCCGAGAGCCGGTTTTTCATATCCTTGATGGGCAGATGACGGATTGTTCTGCTTCTCGCCGAATCGCGGTTTCACGGTTGAGTTGACTGGAGACCGCCCGTGCGCGTTTACGACGAGCAACTCACCGATAAATCATTCGCCCAGTCGGGTGGCAGGCCGGCGTAGGTTTCGAATTCGGGTTGTTCGTCATAGGGGCGGGCGAGCAGGCGGCGCAGGGTTTCGATCTGGCTGAAGTCGCCGGCGCTGGCGTTGCGGATGGCTTGTTCGGCGAGGTGGTTGCGCAGGATGTATTTGGGGTTGATTCGGCGCATGCGGGCTTGTCGTTCGCTGTCCTGGCTGGCTTCGTGTCGCAGGCGCAAACGGTAATCGGCGGCCCAGGCGTCGAAGGCGGGGCGATCCAGGAAGAGATCGCGAAGAGATTCGTTCACCGCTTCGGGGCGGCTGTCGAAGTCGCATAGTCGGCGCCAGAAGATCGTCCAGTCGGTGCGGCTGGTTTGCATCAGGCTGAACAGGGTGTTGAGCAGGTTTTTGTCTTCCGGTTCGTGCGTGGTCAGGCCCAGTTTTTCGCGGAAGCGCGCCAGGTGGGCGGCTTTGAAGCGGGCTTGATAGCCGTTGAGGGTGGCGATGGCCGCATCGCGGTCGAGCAGCGGCAGCAGGGCTTGCGCCAGACATTGCAGGTTGAACAGGCCGATTTCCGGCTGGTTGGCGTAGCTGTAGCGGCCTTCGTGGTCGGAATGGTTGCAGATGTGGTTGGCGTCGAAGCCGTCGAGGAAGCCGTAGGGGCCGTAGTCGATGGTCAGGCCGAGCAGCGACATGTTGTCGCTGTTCATGACGCCATGGCAGAAGCCGACCGCTTGCCAGGCGGCGATCAGTTCGGCGGTGCGCGCGATGACGGTGTCGAGCAAAGCCTGATAGGGGGTGGCGGCATCGAGAGACGCCGGGAAGTAGCGCTGGATGGCGTAGTCGGCAAGCTGTTGCAACTGGGCGTGGTCGCCGGCGTAAAAGAAATGCTCGAAGTGACCGAAGCGCAGAAAACTGGGCGCGACGCGGGTGACCACGGCGGCGGTTTCCACGTCTTCCCGATAGACTTCTTCGCTCGATGTCACCAGTGCCAGCGCGCGCGTGGTGGGGATGCCGAGGCCGTGCATGGCTTCGGAACACAGGTATTCGCGGATGCTGGAGCGCAACACGGCGCGGCCGTCGCCGCGACGCGAATAGGGCGTGCGGCCGGCGCCTTTGAGCTGGATTTCGTGGCTGTTCATTTCGTTGTCGTACAACTCACCCAGCAGGATGGCGCGGCCATCGCCCAATTGCCCGGCCCAGACGCCGAACTGATGCCCGGAATAGACCGTGGTGATGGCCGGCGGGCTGATCGGCGCGACGTTGCCGGCGAGCAGGTCGAGCGTGGCGTCGCTATTCGCCAGTTCTTCCGGCAAGCCCAGTTCGGCGGCCAGCGCCGGGTTCCAGGCGGCGAGGTGGGCATCGCTCAACGGTGTGGGCTGAATAGTGCTGAAGAAGTCCGTGCCGAGGGCGTGGAATCCGGCTTGGAGGGGGGGAAATTGAGGCATGGTTAATGTCCGACTAAGTATCCGACTAAGTATCCGACTAAGTTTGTCGGGATTTTAACCGCGCGGTTGACGGCTCGCAGATAATTCCGCCTCGCCCCTATTCCTGTAGGGTGCGCCGTGCGCACCATTTAACGTGTCATGGTGCGCACGGCGCACCCTACTCAAAAATCTGGAAATTTCATGGCTACAGAAAGCTTCATCGCCGGCAAGGACGCCTCGCTGGAATCCTCCATTGCATCCATGCAGGACAAGCTGGCGGACCTGGGCTTCAACATTGAAGAACGCTCCTGGCTGAATCCGGTCGCCAACGCCTGGTCGGTGCATATCCGCGACCAGGATTGCCCGCTGCTGTTCACCAACGGCAAGGGCGCCTCCGAACTGGCGGCGCGGGCGAGCGCGCTGGGCGAGTTCTTCGAGCGTCTCGGCTGCAATTACTTCTGGTCGCATTACTACCTGGGCGAAACCATCGCGCAGCGCGAATTCGTGCATTACCCGCAGGAAAAATGGTTTCCCTTGCCGGAAGATGAGGCTTGGCCAGCCGGTCTGCTGGATGACGAACTGCGCGCTTTCTACAACCCGGATGACGCGGTGCCCGCCAGCGCGCTGGTCGATCGCAACTCCGGCAACGCGGCGCGCGGCATCTGCGCCTTGCCCTACCAGCGCCAGCGCGACGGCGTCACCGTATGGTTTCCGGTCAATCTGATCGGCAATCTGTATGTCAGCAACGGCATGTCGGCCGGCAATACGGCGGCCGAGGCGCGCGTGCAGGCGCTGTCGGAAATCTTCGAGCGGCACGTCAAATTCCGCATCATCGGCGAGGGGATTTGCCTGCCCGATGTGCCGGATTCGGTGATCGCCCGCTACCCGAAAATCGAAGCCGGCATCCGCGATCTGCGCGCCGCCGGCTTCGGCATCTTGGTCAAGGATGCCTCGCTCGGCGGCCAATATCCGGTGATGAACGTGACCTTGCTGAATCCGCACGACCAGGGTTGCTTCGCCAGTTTCGGCGCGCATCCGTGCTTCGAAGTGGCGCTGGAACGCGCGCTCACCGAACTCCTGCAAGGCCGTGCGCTGGATGCGCTGGGCGAGTTTCCGGAGCCGGGCTTCGATCTCGACGAGATCGCCGAGTCGCAGAATCTGGAAATTCATTTCGTCGATTCCAGCGGCATCATCAGTTGGGAATTCCTGCGCGCGACGCCGGATTTCGACTTCGTCGACTGGGATTTCAGCGGCAGCACGGAAGCGGAATTCGCCTGGCTGTGCGACGCGATTCATGCCGACGGGCGCGACCTCTATATCGCCGATTTCACCCATCTGGGCGTCTACGCCTGCCGCATTCTGGTGCCCAGCATGTCCGAGATTTACCCGCTCGACGACCTGGAATGGAACAACAACAGCGTCGGCAACCAGTTGCATGCGTCTTTGCTGAATCTGACGCAGTTGAGCGATGCGGAACTGCGTGACTTGCTCGATACGTTGGACGAACTCGGCCTCGACGACCAGCGCCCGGTTCCCGCGTTGATCGGCCTGGCGGAAGATGCCTGGTCGCTGTGGCACGACTTGCGCGTCGCCGAACTGAAATTACTGCTCGCGCTGGCGCTTCAGGACGCAGACGCCACGCGCGAAGGCTGCCAGTGGGTGCGCCAGTTCGAACAACTCGACCCAGACCGTCGCCTGGTTTATCGCTGCATCGAAACATTGATGGAAATGCCGGATGCCGCTGCCTATCGCGACAGTCTGCTGAGCCTGTATGGCGCCTATACGCTGAACACCGCACAAGCCATGCTGCGCGGCGAGGAACGCTTCTTCGACCTGCAAGCGCCGGGCATGGATCTGGATGGTTGCGTCATGCACCAGCGCCTGCTGAAGGCTTATCGCAAGCTGGCCCCTGCAACGTGCCCTTGAAACGGTGAAGGGGCTTGCGGCGTAGCGTCAGCGCAGTTTGATTTCCGTCCAGATGCGGTTCAGTACGCGGCGCTGCTTGCGGTCCAGGTCGCGCAGCATTTCCAGGCGCTTGGTGTCGGTGGCCGCGGGGAAGACGGCGGGGTTGCCGGCGATTTCCGGGGCGATGTGGCGCATGGCTGCGCGGTTCGGGTTGCCGGAGCCGATCAGGTTGGTCAGTTCGGCCGAGTTCGGCCCTTCCAGCATGAAGTCGATGAAACGCAGCGCAAGTTCCGGCTGGCGGCCGGTCTTGTGCAACACCATCGAATCGAGCGCCAGCACCGCGCCTTCCTTGGGGATCGAATAGCCGATGTGGAACGGCCGGCCGGCCTTTTCGGCATCGGCGCGGGCCTGGAACATGTCGCTGGAATAGCCGTGCGCCAGCCAGATGTTGCCTACGGTCAGTTCCTTGATGTAGCTCGATGCGTTGAACGCCGCCCAGTACGGCTTGGCGCGCAGGATCAGGTCGCGCGCCCGTTGCCATTTCGCTTCGTCGGTGTCGTTCGCCGAATAGCCCAGGTAGCGCATCGCCGCGGCCATCAGTTCGCGTTGCGAATCCAGCACCGTCACCCGACCCTTGAGCTTCACAAGGTAACGCGGCTCGAAGATCAGCGCCCAGGTGTCGCTCGGCAGATTCAGCGCGCGCAGCTTCTCGACGTTGTAGCCGAGCAGCGTCACCGTGTAGGCGTAAGGCACCGAATAGCGGTTGCCGGGATCGAAGAAGGCGTTGAGGAATTCCGGCTTGATGTTCTTCAGATTGGCCAGGCGCGCCTTGTCCAGCGGCCGCAACTGGTTCGAGCGCAGCAGCGCTTCCACGGCGTTGCCGGTTGGCACGATCAGGTCGTAGCCGGATGCGCCCGCCGCCAGCTTGGCCAGCATTTCCTCGTTGTCGGCGTAATAGTCCTGCACTATGCGGCAAGCGCATTGCGCCTCGAAGCGGGCGACGGTGGCGGCGGAGATGTAGTTGTTCCAGTTGTAGAGATAAAGGGTATCGGCCTGGGCGGGGAGGCCCAGCAGCAGCAGGTAGGGTGCGCCGTGCGCACATCGGAAAACAGTGCGCATGGCGCACCCTACCCATTTCATCACGCGCCCCCCTTCATGAAGCTCTCTTGTCCAGCCGCACCGCCGCGATCACCAGCACCAGCGTCAACAGCATCAGCAGCGTCGATACGGCGTTCACCTCCGGCGTCACCGCGATCTTGATCATCGAATAGATCTGCAACGGCAGCGTCGAGACGCCGACGCCGGCGGTGAAGAAGGTGATGACGAAGTCGTCGATGGACAGCGTGAACGACATCAGAAAGCCGGCCACAACGGCCGGCAGGATCAGCGGGAAGGTGACCAGGCGGAAGGTCTGCCAGGCGTTGGCGCCGAGGTCTTGCGCGGCGTCGAGCAGCACCGGGTCGTGTTTTTCCAGATTGGTGTAGAGCGGCAGGATCATGAACGGCAGATGCACGTAAACCATGCCGACTAGCACCGCGAACGGCGAAAACAACAGGCTGACCGGCTCCAGCCCGAAAGCGCCGAGGATGCCGTTGAGCATCTGCGCCAGCGCCGCCTGCGGCCCCAGAATGATCATCCAGGCGTAGACGCGGATCAGGAAGTTGCTGGCGAAGGGCAGGATCACCAGCAGCACCAGCAGGTCGCGATGCCGCGTCGGGCTCTGCGCGATCAGCCAGGCCACCGGGTAAGCCAGGATCAGGCAGATCAGCGTGGAAGCCGCCGCGACAGCGAAGGAACGCAGGAAGATTTCGGTGAACAGGAAATCGCTGAAGAAGAACGCGTAGTTTTCCAGGGTGAGGCCGAATTCGCTGCCGTCGCCGGGATCGAACAAGGGGGCAAGGCCGCCGAATTCGCCGGGATACTGGAACGAGGCCAGCACCACGATCAGCGCCGGCACCAGGAAGAAGGCGAGCAGGAACAGCGTCGGCGGGGCGGTGATCGCCCAGCGGGTCAATCTTTCCGCGCGTGAGGCCGACATGGCGCCGCCTCAATAAACCGCATCGTGGTTGCCGACGTCCACGGGAATGATCCGTTCATCCTGAATCAGAAATTCCAGGGTGATGCGGTAGGACAGATTGATCGACACTGAATGCAGGCCTTGATGTCTACCGCTCAAGACATGCAAGCGCAGGGAAGGGTGAAATGGATTGGCTTCCAGCAGGTGCAAGGTCTTCGAATACTTTTGCCGCATTTCCGGATGACGCTTGAGGAAACGTTTTTCACGGCGCTGGTAATCCTCCGTGAAACGCAGGAAGTAGGTCATGGCATCGCGTCCAGCCTGGCCATGTGAGCGTCTACCGATTCATCGACAAACCGCCCTGCGGCCAGATCGGCGCGGGTTTCCGCCAGGGCGGCATCGAGTTCGCACTCGCGCAGATAGTTGTAGTGGGCGATGTCCATCACGACAAAGCGGTTCTTGCCGCGTACCGAAACGATGGCTTCCGGTTGATCGGCCAGGGCAGCCTCGATGGCGGAAACCCCTTTCACCTTGAGATCGTTGGCGCTGAGATGGTTCATGTCGCACTCCATGGGGCATGATTAATCGTGCGCTGGATAATACGCCACCGAATACGCCACCGAATACTCATAGCCTCTTAAGAAACACCATACAACCCATTGATTCCGTAGGGTGGATAAGCGTAGCGCATCCACCATCACCGCCGCCTTTGTTGGAGGGGCTTCGCTTATCCACCCTACCGTGTTTCTTCGGCGCGATTTGCGGCGGCGGGCCGATTATTTCGCTAATCCCGGACAAAATGTCCCGCCTCCCGTGACCAACTCAGCATCACCCGGTCGCCGATCTCGAAGAAGCGGGCGCGACCGGGGGCGTCGTTGGGGCGCAGCGCCGCCAGCTCCTTGCCGTTGTCGAGGGCGACCTGATAGGTGGTGACATCGCCGACATAGAGAAAATCGCGCACCGTGCCTGGGAAGCGGTTTGCGTCCTCCGAGGCGCTATCGGCGGCGCCGATTCTGACCTGTTCCGGGCGCAATGCGAGCACGCCTTTGTCACCTGCTTTCGCGGCTGCCGCCGCCGCCAGGATTTCCCCCAGCCCGGTCGCAGCCAGGCGCAGCAGGCCGTCGCGGCATTCGATCACGGCGGCTTCGAGCAGATTGCAATTGCCGATGAAGTCCGCCACGAAACGGTTGTTCGGGAAGCCGTAGATGCGCGCGGGCGTGTCCAGTTGCTCGATCTGGCCCCGGTTCATCACCGCGATGCGGTGCGACAGCGCCAGCGCCTCCGGTTGCGCGTGGGTGACGAAGACGAAGGTGACGCCGACCTCGCGTTGCAGTTTGATCAGTTCCAACTGCATTTCCTCGCGCAACTTCAGGTCGAGCGCGCCGAGCGGTTCGTCCAGCAACAACAGACGCGGCCGATTGACCAGGCCGCGCGCCAGCGCCACCCGTTGCTTCTGGCCGCCGGAAATTTCGTGCGGGTAGTGCTCGGCCAGTTCGGCCAGATGCACCTGTTCCAGCGTTTCGCGCACGCGGCGGCGCAACTCGGCCGTATTCACCCCCGCCATGCGCAGCGGAAACGCGATGTTCTGGCCGACGGTCAGATGCGGGAACAGCGCGTAGCTCTGGAACACCGTATGGATCGGGCGTTTCTCGGCCGGCGTGCGCGCCAGGTCGCGGCCATCCAGAAGAATCTGGCCGGCATCCGGCAGGTCGAAACCGGCGATCATGCGCAGGATGGTGGTCTTGCCGCAGCCCGACGGCCCCAGCAACGTGAAGAACTCGCCGCTTTCCACCGTGAAGCTGACTTCCTTCACCGCCTCGAAGTCGGCAAAGCGGCGAGTGATGTTGCGGATTTCGAGCAGGGCCATGGCGGGAAATATACCCTTGGCAAAGTCTGCGGCCCAAAGTCTATGGCCCAAAGTCTGCGGCCCAATGCCGGCATCAGCCGGCTTTTTTCATGTCTGCGCAGGCGACAAATCCCGATACAAAGCCTGATAGGCGAGGGCGCTTTTCTCCCAACTGAAGTCGCGGTGCATGCCGGTGTGCATCAGAGTCTTCCAGGCGGATTTTTGTGCGTACAGGTCGAGTGCGCGTTCGACTGCCAGCCACAAGGCGTGCGGCGTCGGTTGGTTGAACACGAAGCCGGTGACGCCGTCTTCGACGGTGTCGCGCAGGCCGCCGGTGGCGTGCACGATGGGCACGCTGCCGTAGCGCAGGCTGTACATCTGGTTGAGGCCGCAGGGTTCGAACAACGAAGGCATCAGAAAAAGGTCGGAGCCGGCTTCGATGCGGTGCGACAAGCCTTCGTCATAGCCGATCAGGCTGGCGACTTTGCCGGGGTGGCGCGCCACCAGCGCAAGCACGGCGGCTTCAATGGATTTTTCGCCGGTACCCAGCAGCGCGATCTGGCCGCCCCGGTCGATGATGCCATCGGCGACGGCGAGCACCAGGTCGAGCCCTTTCTGATGCGTCATGCGCGCGATCATGCCGAATAGCGGCGCGTCGGCGAGTGGTTCCAGGCCAAGCTCTTCTTGCAGCTTCAGCTTGCAGAGTTTCTTGCCGCGGTTATTGCCACCCAGTGCGCGGGCGTTGAATTCACACGGCAGATGCGGATCGGAGGCCGGATTCCATTCGTTGGTATCGATGCCGTTGAGAATGCCGGAAAGCTGATGTTGGCGACTCGTCAGCAAGCCTTGCATGCCCATGCCCAATGGCGGTTGCTGGATTTCCCAGGCATAGGTCGGCGAGACGGTGGTGATGTGGTTGGCGTAATACAGGCCCGCCTTCAGGAACGAGAGATTGCCGTAGTACTCGGCGCCCTCGATCGAGAAAGAGGACGCCGGCAAATTCGATTCAGCCAATGTCTCCGGCGGGAAGATGCCTTGATACGCCAGGTTGTGGATGGTCATCACGCTGGGCGTGGTGCTGCCCGATAGGCGCAGGTAGGCCGGCGCCAGGCCGGTTTGCCAGTCGTTGCAATGCAGAATGTCCGGCTGCCAATCCACCGGCGAATCGGCGCCGGCCAGAAGTGCGGCAACCTGGCTGAGCAGGGCGAATCGGTGTGCGTTGTCGAGATAGTCGAGACCGTCGCTGTCCTGATAAGGGCCGCCGGTGCGAGCGAAGGCGCTGGGTGCGTCGAGTACATAGAGCGGGGTCTCGGAACCCGGCATGCTGCTTAAAAGCAAACGGGCTGCGAGGGGCTTTCCCTCGGCATCGAGAAAATTGTCGAAGCGGGCGATTTGCCGGGTGGCTTCCAGCTTGTACATGACGGCGGGATAACCCGGGATCAGCACCCGGCAATCGATGCCGATTTTGCGCAGGGCGGCCGGCAATGCGCCGGAAACATCGGCCAGACCGCCGGTCTTGATCAGGGGCGCGGCCTCGGAAGTGGCGTAGAGAACGTTCATGGCGGGTCAATTCATTGATGAGGTTTCCAGGATTATCTTGCATTCTCCGATGGCTGCTCTGAATTCATCCACGCTCGAAGTTGCGGGCTATGCCACGCCGGCAGGCGATGCGGGTCAGCGAAATATTCCACGGCGGCATGGAATATTTCGACTCGCCATGCCGTCTTACCGCTCAACATCACAACATCATTTGCGGGCGGGTTCTCCGATGCGACATCTGTTTTCCCTGTTGAATTTTCCCGCCCGGCGCCGGTTGGAGGCTTTGCGGCCACGTCTGCATCGCCTGGCCTATGCCTGGTGCCACGATGCCGTTCTGGCCGACGATCTGGTGCAGGATTGTCTGGCCAAGGCGCTGGTGCGCAGCGATCAATTGCGCGACGAACAGGCGCTGGAAAGCTGGCTGTTTTCCATCCTGAACAATTGCTGGCGCGACCATCTGCGCGCCCGGCGCGAGTTCGTGGATGTGGCGGAACTGGACGAGACCATCTTTTCCGATGCGCCCGGCCCGGAACAGAATTACGCCAGCCGCCAGACCACCCAGCGGGTCCGCCACGCCATCGCCAGCCTGCCCTTGGGCCAGCGTCAGGTCATCACGCTGGTGGATATCGAGGAATCGACCTATGCCGAGGTCGCTCGCATACTCGAGGTTCCGGTGGGCACGGTGATGAGCCGGCTGTCCCGCGCCCGGCTGGCGCTCAAGCAGCATTTCATGGCGGATCAGGCCGCCAGCGATAAGGTAGCCAGCGATAAGGCGATACGCAGTCAGATGACGATCAGGAGGGTGAAATGAGGGAACCACCGATGCGGGAAACGCCATTGACGGAAGTGGCAAAGGAAACGCTGACGCCCGAATACATCAACGCCTTCGTGGACGGCGAGCTGGCCGCCGATGAGCGCGCCCGGGTCATGGCGCGGCTGGAATCCGATCCCGAGTTCAAGGCGCGCGCCTGCGAGTTGCGCACGCTCAAGGACATGGTCAAGGGCGCCTACGCCGAAGCGCCGGCCGCGCCGGGCCGACTCGATGGCGGGCGGGCGGGCGGTCGCTTCCAGTCGGGACTGAAACAGGCCATGGCCGCCGGTCTGTTGCTCGCCCTGGGCCTGGGCGGCGGCTGGCTGGCGCGTGACCGGGTCGGGTCGGAGCCGGGCTATGGTCAACTTTCCGGTCTGCCGGCCGGCTATCAGGTTTTCGCGCTGGCCGAAAAGGTGGATGCCGACAAGGTGATCCTGCATCTGGATTCCGGCGATCCGGAACGCTTCAGCGCGGTGCTCGATGTGGCCGAGAAACTGCTGGCGCAAAAGGGCGCCTCCGGCCGGGTCGAGATCGTCGCCAACAGCTTCGGACTCAACCTGCTGCGCGCCGACGTCACGCCGCTGGCCGGGCGTATCGAGGCCATGGCGCGGCGTCATGCCAACCTGAGTTTTGTCGCCTGCGGCCAGACCGTGGCGCGCTTGAAGCGCGAGGGCGTCAAGGTCGAACTGCTGCCGGTCGTCCATAGCGCAAGTTCCGCGATCAACGAGATCATCACGCTCATGGGCCAGGGCTGGATTTATGTGAAAGCCTGAAGTTTTCGGAAAGCATGCCGATAGTGCGGAGGTTCAAACAGATTTGGGGGACGGCATGCTGGAGATCGGTCTTTACGGTTTGGGTCGCATGGGCGGCAACATGGCGCGGCGTTTGTCGCGCGGCGGCATTCGGGTGCATGCGCTGAATCGCAGTTTTGAAGTCACCCAAAAGCTGGCCGCGGAAGAGGCGAACATCACGCCCTGCCGCGACGCGAAAGAAATGCTGGCTGGCCTCGCCGCACCCCGCATCGTCTGGTTGATGTTGCCGGCGGGCGAGGCGACCGAAGCGGCGATCAACGAACTCTCCGCGCTGCTGTCGCCCGGCGATCTGCTGGTCGATGGCGCCAACGGGTTTTATCAGGAGGCGATGCGCCGCTCCGAGCATCTGAGCGGGCTGGGACTGAAATTCGTCGACGTCGGCGTCTCTGGCGGCGTCTGGGGCCTGGCCAACGGCTACTGCCTGATGGCCGGCGGAACCGAACCGGATGTCGCGCGCCTGCAACCCTATCTGCAAGCCCTCGCGCCGACGCCGGAAACCGGCTGGCTGCATGCCGGCCCGGCCGGTTCCGGGCACTTCACCAAGATGGTTCACAACGGCATCGAGTACGGCATGATGCAGGCGCTGGCCGAGGGTTTTGCGCTGATGAGCGCGAAACAGGAATTCGAACTCGATATTTCCGCCATCGCCGAACTCTGGCGGCACAGCTCCGTGGTGCGTTCCTGGCTGCTTGATCTGTCCGCCGATTTCCTGAAGAACGACCAGAAGCTGGATGCCATCGCGCCGGTCGTGGCGGATTCCGGCGAGGGCCGCTGGACAGTGCTGGAATCGGTCAATCTGGGGGTGCCGACGCCGGTGATGACGCTGGCGTTGATGAGCCGCTTCGCCAGCCAGGGCAAGGGCGACTTCGCCAACCAGATGCTGGCCATGATGCGCCAGGGTTTCGGCGGCCACGCCGTGCAGAAATAGGCGCAACGTAGGGTGCGCCATGCGCACCATTGACCGTTGCATCGGTGCGCGCGGCGCACCCTACGGAAACTCAGGAGCCTTTTATGTTCGATCAGGAAACCCCGCTGCCCCCGTGCAATTTCGTCATCTTCGGCGCCACCGGTAATCTCGCTTCCAACAAGCTGTTGCCGGCGTTATACCGGCTGGAACTGGCCGGCAAGCTGCCGGATGGGCTGAACTTCATCGCCTTCGGGCGACGCGATTTCGATGACGCCGGCTGGCGCGAAAATGTGAAAACGTTGCTGACGCAAAAACTGAAAGCAGAAGGCGCGTCGTTGGAGCGTTTCGCCAGCCGCTTCGATTATTCGCGCGGCGAGTTGAACGATCCGCAGGCCTATATCGACCTCAAGGAAGTACTCGCCAAGCCGAAGCTGGGCGTCTGTTCCAACGTGGTGTTCTACCTGGCGATCAAGCCGAACGATTTTTCCGCGGTGATCAAGAATCTGGACGCCGCCGGGCTTTCCAAGCCGCGCGGTCTGCACCGCATCGTGGTCGAAAAACCGTTCGGCACCGACATCGAATCGGCCCAGATGCTCAACCAGCTCTTGCACCGCTATTTCGACGAGAGCCAGATCTTCCGCATCGACCATTACATGGGCAAGGAGACGGTGCAGAACCTGCTGGTGTTCCGCTTCGCCAACACGCTGATCGAACCGTTGTGGAACCGCAATTACATCGATCACGTGCAGATCACCGTGGCCGAGAACCTGGGCATCGAAAAGCGCGCCGACTACTACGACAAGGCCGGCGCCCTGCGCGACATGCTGCAGAACCACCTGATGCAACTGCTCACCCTGGTCGGCATGGAGCCGCCGCCGGCGCTGGAAGCCGATGCGCTGCGCGATGAAAAGGTGAAGGTGCTGCGTTCCATCCGTCCGATTTCAAAACGCTCGGTGCATGCGCATGCCTTCCGCGCGCAATACAAGGCGGGGCAAGTGAACGGCCAACCGGCCGCGGGCTATCAGGACGAGATGGGCGTCGAGCCGGATTCCGTCACCGAGACCTTCGCCGCCGCCAAGTTCTACATCGACAACTGGCGTTGGCGCGGCGTGCCGTTCTATTTGCGCACCGGCAAGCGATTGAACAAGTCGATGTCGATGATCGCGCTGCGCCTGCGCCATCCGCCGCAGCAACTGTTCCGCGAGACGGCGCTGGAAACGCTGGAACCGAACTGGATCGTGCTGTCGATCCAGCCCGATGAAAGCATGCACATGGAAATCCACGCCAAGCAGCCCGGCCTGGAAATGAAAACCCGTGTGGTCAAACTCAACGCCAGCTTCCGCAACCCGGACGAGAACCCGCTCGATGCCTACGAGGCGCTGCTGCTCGACGTGATCGAAGGCGACGGCACTTTGTTCATCCGCTTCGATGAAGTGGAATGGGCCTGGCGCGTGGTCGATCCGATCCTGAAATACTGGGCGCAGGAACGCGACTTCATCCACACCTACGCCGCCGGCGGCTGGGGGCCGATCGAGGCGAACCGGCTGTTCGACGGCGAGGATACGGAGTGGCGGAATTCGGTTTGAATCAGTCAGTCTGTTTGCGTCGAGTATTGCAAAGCAGAACGTCGAAAAGAAACGCGGCCTTCAGGCCGCGTTCACCAACCGAGAATTGCGCCTCGATGCCTCCCTCAAGCTGCCCGACATCACCGACAACCAGGATGCCCGGCTGTTCCTGCTGCAACGCCGACTCGCCGAGCGCTGCCCCTGCCTCGCCATCGAAAAAACCGGGCGAGGCCGCTTTCGCCTGAACGTGGCCCGGCCGCTACAGCTCGGCGAGGCAACAGGAAACTGAGATTGCCGGCTGGGCAGCGGATTCGTTAGCGCTTCAGCGCTTACGAATCCGGCGTGCCCCTTGCGGGTGCCACGCATTCCGAAGCAAACCCGCCGCCTGCGGAACGCATGATTCTCGATGCAGGCGGTTGTCGTCGCATGTCGTGAACGCCATGCTGGAAAACACGTGTTCGGGCCTCAAGCCGTAAACCGCTTCGCATCGGGTTGTCATCCTCTCGTCATCGTCCCCCAAATACACTGCACGCCTCCCTGACTCGCCGCAACGGCGAGTTTTTAGCGGCGCCCAATCGGGCGCCGCTCTTTTTTCGGGAGCAAACAGACAACAAACACAGGGTTGCGATGCCCCCCATCAGCTACCAGGAACTACTGGAAGAAGAGGCTCGCCCGAGGCCAAGCGCTGACCCAGGCCGCCGCCTTTGTTGCAGCAGAATGACATTTCCGGGGCGATTATTTTCTGGGCGGATACGCCTCAGCCCAATGCCAGCGCGGCTCCACGGGCCTATTACTTTTGGCCTATATCCTTTCGGGTAGAGCCGTTCGGCTCATCTTTTAGGGTGCTCGAACCCACACAAACTGTCATTAACCCCCCTTACGCTGGCAGCACAACCCGGCCAAACGGCCATTCGGGAACGCAACGGGGGAGGTCACCCATGATCCGCAGCAATGCATTGTTCTTCGCCTGCCTGCTCGCCGCAGCAGGCTCCCAGGCGTCGAACGCTTACCTGACGCCGGCCCAGAAGTCGGCCCAGTGGCTTGCAGGCCACCAGAACCCGGACGGCAGCTGGGGTAGTGTCGAGGAAGTAAAAATCCTTTACACCTCGGAGGCCGTCCAGGCTCTGGCCGCAACCAACGAGCGCAATGGGGCCTACTGGAGCGGCATTGCCTGGCTGGAAAATCAGGCTGCCGGCAACATCGATTACAGCGCCCGGCGCATCCTGGCCCTGACCGCCCATGGCGACGAGTTGGGCGACGATCTCGCCTATCTCCAGCAGGCCCAGAACCTGGCCGCGCCCCTGACCGGCGCCTGGGGGTTGACCGAATCCTATGAGAGCGCCGCTCTGGATACCGCCCTGGCCTTGCAGGCTTTGGCCAAGCTCAATCAGACCGCCAATGTCCAGTACGCCCTGGACTGGCTCAAGGTCAGCCAGTTGTCGGGCACCGACAATGGCTGGGCCCTCGGCCAGAATGCGGCCAGCGACCCGGTGGTCACCGCCCAGGTGATCCTGGGCCTGCAATCTTTTGTCGGCATGGACGGCGCGCTCTCCTCGGTCATTGCCAATGCCGCCGCCACGTTGAATACCCAGGTGACCACGGCCTCTCCCAACCGGGTCAAAGCCCTGGCGGCCATCGCCCTGATCCGTGCCGGGCAGAACCCCGCCGCACTATTGGACTCTCTGGTCACGGCCCAAGCAGGCGATGGCGGCGTTGGCAATGACGTCCTGCAGACCGCCTTGGCCGGCCGAACTTTGGCCGCAGCGGCTGGAGCGGATCTCGCCAGCCTGGCCGAAACCGTATCGATCAACGATCAGGCTCTGCGGGCGGCCATCAACGAGGCCATGGGCCGCAACGTCATGGATCACCTCAACAAAGGCGAGCTGGCCAAGCTCACCAGCCTCAACATCGCCAACCGGGGCATCACCGACCTGTCCGGCCTGGAATGGGCGACAAACCTTGCCACTCTGGATGCCCGCAACAACCAGATCGCTTCCACCACTCCCATCGACGGTCTGAATATCGCCAGCCTCATGCTGGACGGCAACCCGGTCGCGGGGGGCGATGTTGAAGGAGATGTACCTTTGCCGGCGTGGAGCCTGATCGCGCTGGGGGCGGGCCTGGTGGGCGGCATGCTGCGCCGTCGGCAGGCGAGGAACGCAAACATGTATGGGAGTGCGTGAGATGAAGATACAACGATGGCTGCTGATGGCCGCTGGCCTGTTGGCGAGCGCCGCCCAAGCGGAAAACCCCGCTCCGGCCGTGGGTCTTAAGCCCGATCAAATCCAGTCCATCCGCGCCATCGGCCGTGCGGTGCTGACCGCCAAGAAGGCTCAGGCCGCCGACCCGGCCATGGCCGAACTGCGCCAGGGCGTGGAGGAATTGCGGGCCTTGACCAGGGAGGAACTCAGTCTTGCCGCTATGGCAGATGTCCGGATGGATGCGGTTTCCGCTCCCAGGATTTCCCGGGCTGGCCCCGCATCGACGCTCGCTTCGGCCGTGCCGCCCGCCATCGTCTACCCGGCCGAGCACGCCCTCGTCGAATCGGGCAGTCACAAACCACTGGAGGCTTCGGCCCCCATCGACCGGGAAGAAATAGCCGCCCCCTTCCCGTCTACCCAAGACAACCGCCTGGCCCCTGCGCGGTCGCGTCTTGCCGCCGTAGCGGAACGCCGGTCCAGAGTCCAGACTGAGCTGAACAAGAACCCAGATGGGAAAAGTGCACTGATGGTCAAGCCGGCCGTTTCCCGCCTGGAGGGACTGGAACAGGAACTGGATGTGGCCCTGGCCGAAGCGCCTCAAACACGCCGACAACACTTGATCGATCTCAGACAGCGGCTCGAACCCCGATCTCTGGACGAGCTTCTGCGCCTGGTGCCGGGCCAAGGCCCGCAACCCACCCTGACGACCCGGGTGAGGCATGTTGCCCCAGTCGATTCAGAGGCCAGTGTAAATACCGAGCCGACTGCCATCGAGCCGAAAAAGCTCAAGATCAAGAAACCCAACACCAAGAACAAACGGCGCTAAGCCGTAGGAAGCCCATCATGCCTACCTTTATCCGTCTATTTCTGACTGGCCTCGCCGTGGTGACTATCGCAGTTGCCGCAGCACCGTCTCTGGCCAACCCCCTGGCTGAGACCACTGAGGTCCAGTTTGCTACCGCTGCCGCCCAGGCTCTGCGGGACAAGGCGGCCGCGCTTGCCACCCCCGTAAAGATCTACGAATACCTACGCAACAACCACGATTTCACCCTCTACCACGGTGCCCGCTCCAACTCCGTGAACGCTTTCCTGGGCAAACGTGGCAACGACGTGGATTTGGCTTCTACCCTCGTTGCCATGTTGCGCTCGCGCGGCGTTCCATCCCGCTATGCCGTCGGCACGGTGCGCACCCCGGCAGCGGATATCCAGAACTGGCTGGGCGTCAAGAATCTGGAACTGGCGACCAACCTCCTGCGCGACCAGGGCATCCCCAACGTCGTGCTCGCCGCGGATCGTTCCTATGTGGACCTGGAGCGCGTCTGGGTGGAAGCGCAAGTGCCGTTCGGCGATTACCGGGGCACCGGCCCCGAGGCGGGGGCCATCAACTGCACGGCGGAACCGTCCAAGTGTACCTGGGTAGGACTCGATCCCGCCTTCAAGCTGCGGCGTTACAAAGCTGCCGCCCTGGATATCTACGACAGTATCGATTTCGACTACAGCGCGTATTTCAACGCGCTCAAGAACAACGATGCGGCGCGTAAGGACAAGAACCCCTTGGCCATTTACGAGGAACAGGTTCTGTCCTGGCTGCGGGCCAACCATCCGGGCAAGACCTTGGAGGATGTGGCCGATCCCGGCGAGATCGTCAAGGAAGAGGCAGGCCTGTTGCCGGCTTCGCTGCCCTATCAGGTGGTGGGTACGGCGCGCCACTACGACATGGTAGCGGACCATGATCTCCAGGTGGGCGCGGCGGAAACCAAGAAGTGGAGCAAGTATCTCAAAGCCCAGGTGCAATTCGAGGGGATGACGCTAGCCTCCGTAGTCGAGTCTGTTGCCACCCTGTCCACGCAAAAACTCACCTTCGCATACAACAACGCCAATCCCGGCACCATACAAATGGCCTTCCGCTTGGACGGGAGCAATGTCAGCTCGATCACGGCCGGTTCCATTATCGTCAACGGCAAGGCGCTCGGCATGGGCTCGCCGCTGACCCTCTCCCTGGAGTTGGACGGCAGCGGCGCGACCCCCATCACGGCCAGCTACAGTGCCGTGTTCGGTGGCTACTACCTGATCGGCACCGGTGGCGAAACTTCCAACTGGAGCCAAGTGAACCGGGCGGCGGACGAACTGCTCCAGGCAAACACCCGCTACCCCATCGTCTTCAATTCCGCCGAATCAGGCTGCCAGTCGGACGGTGTCGACTGCACCCCGTATATCGACAGCAACGGCAATGGCTGGGATGCCCTCGACCCGAGGCTCCTGGATCATCCCCAGGCCATGGACGACCTGACTGGCGGCCTGCTCTATGTAGCCATGACCCAATACTTCGCCAAGTTCCGCGAGGCCGTGGATCGGCTGGACGGGATCGACCATGTCAAGTCACCCATTGAAGGTTTCGTTGGGGTGGTCAGCTCCGTCTACGACGTGGAGTACGTCGACGGAACGGCCTTCTCGGTACTTCCGGGCGGCCTGCTCATCGACATGAAAGGCCAGCAATTCGCCGGCAACTGGCGCGACAACGCGCCCGCGGTTTCCGCCCGAAAGCACTTCGACCTCATCGGCCACATCATGTCTTCCCTGGAGCACGAAATCTGGCAGGAGATCACCGGTTACGATGCCATCTCCACGGTCCACGGTATCCAGATGGCGCTGGCTAACGGCGCTACCCTGCTCAATCCCAAAACCAACGCTGCCGGTGACACACTGGCCAGCGCCTATCCCGGATTCGGCTATGCCCAGTTCGCCCCTGCCGGATTCACCCGCAAGGTTTACCCCCTGTTCGACCACAGCTACCTGTCATGGAGCTATGTCGGCACCGATCCCGCCAACGCCGGTTTCGTGGCCTTCGTCCCGGACGTGCGCGGCGTGCCGGCCTACGACTCCAGGCTACTCTACTGGACTTGGCGAGCCGACAACGGCATCGACACCTTCCTCTCAAATTACGACGGGATGGAAAACGCACTGCTCACCGCCCAGACCACGGAAGGTCAACTCAAGACCAACGTGAATTTCCCTTCTAGTCTGACCAACTACCAGACCCAGGACGTGTTGTCCGCGCTGATCACCAGCCCCACCGGCTTCAGCGTGGCCAGTTATGCCCGGATCGGTGCCGGCACCTACGACTTTGTGGTCAACGAAACCGCCAACCACACGGATGGCGTCTACCCGCTGACCCTGTCCCTGAAGCTCGGCGACGCTATCAACGAGGCCACCTATGACTTCTCAGGACTCACAGGCTATTCGGTGATCGGCGTGAGCGTCACCAGCCCTGCCGGCTTCGCGGTCAAGAGCTACAACAAACCCACCGCCGACACCCTGAACGTAGTCCTCAAGGAAACCAGCGCCCACGCCAACGCCACCTACACGGTGACGCTGCAGGTGAGCCTGCTTTCCAATTCGATGATCTATACCTGGGCTCCCTCGGTCACCGTCGAGGTAGCCTCGGGCCGCTGGGTGGACGTTTCCGGTACCATCACGCTGGGGTCTCTGGATACCTCGGACACCATGAACCTGACCTGTGGCGGCGGACCCAACGGCGAAGCGGTGAACTACTCCGGCGCTCCTAGCGTCGTGTTGGGCAACCTGCATGCCTGCTTGAACAATATCGTCAGCCTGGATGGCATCGGACCGATGCTGGATTTCTTCGATCCCGTCGCCACTCTGGAATACCGTGCGGTTCCAGCGGCTAGCGACAGCCAATTGACCTCTGCCGTGGTGGACATCCGCAACGACCTGCATCTGCGGGATACCAGCCAGGCCTGGATCGAATACGTCATTCCTTCCCGACTCTCGGTCGGCCCCAATTATCGGTTCAGCGTTGATGTCCGCAAGGCCTATGAAACCTCGACCGGCGACCTGATCTCGGCCCTCTACGAAATCCAGAACCTGAGCGGCATCAGCGCCGGCGGTGGCTATGTGGCCCCCACGGCGCCGTTCCTGCCCAACGACACCAAGAAATCCAGGGAGTGACCCCCATGAACCCAGCCGCCCAGCGCCCCCTTGCTCGCCTGACCGCCACCCCGGCCCTCCTGTTCCTCTCCGCTTCCGTCCTGGCCGGCGGCTACGTGGACATCACTGGTGGCACGCTCAACCCCGCCACCTCGATCCCGGTGCTGGGCACCACCCAAGTGTTACCCACCTTCAACAACGCCGTGTTCACCGACCAGCTTCTGGTTGGCGCGGTCAGCAACGACCTGATCCGCACGCCCAGCACCGCCGACCCGGTGTCCACCGTCAACGGCAACAACTACCACGACGAGACCGACCTGGCGATCAAGGGCCGGGGCGGGCTCAACACCGTCTTCACTCGCACCTACAACTCCGGCCCCAGCGCCACCGCCCAGAACGGCCCATTGGGCCACGGCTGGAGCCACAGCTACGCCATGCGGCTCAAGTCCAACGACCATGGCGACTGCCCCAACTGCCCCGCCGGCACGGGGGCCGGGCAGCGGCCCGAGAACGGCAACGGTGTCACCGCCAGCATCACCTATGTCGACGAGCGCGGCGGCGAACACTTGTACAAGGTCAACGAGGCCAACCAGGCGGTCACCGCCCCGGCCGGCGAATTCGATAGCTTGGCCTTCGACACCCCCGCCAGCGGCCAGCACACCCTGACCTTCCGCAACGGCACCCAATACGTCTTCGAGAGCGAAGCGGGCGTCGATCTGCGCGTCACGCCGGCCAAGACCGCTCGCCTGAAGGCTATCAAGAACGCCTGGGGCGACCACCTTAACCTGGGCTACGACACCAGCGCCTGGCCCGGCCACCTCACCAGCGTCGCCGACAACCTGGGCATCACCGGCCGCACTGGCCTCGCCTTCGCCTACGACGCCAACGGCCGCCTGGACACGATCACCGACTGGACCGGCCGGGTGTGGGACTACACCGTTTCCGCCACCGGCGAGCTCACCGCCTACGCCAATCCCCTGAACCAGACCACCGCCTACACCTACCACACGGGCCACCTGCTCAACGAAGTCATCCTGCCGGAACTGCGCAACGGCCAGGCGTCCAAGACCACCTTCAGCTACTACCGCAACGGCAAGACCTTCAACTACAAGAACGCCCTGGGCCACAGCGAAACCCTGGACTACGACCTCTACCGCAAGGCCACCCGCGTCACCGACCCACGCGGCGGCATCCGCACCTACGCCTACAGCGGCGACAGCGGCGCGCTGGAGAAGCTGACCGAACCCGACGGCGCCATCCTGCTGTTTGAGAACACGCCCGAAGGCCTGCGCAACAAGAAATACGACGCCCAGGGCTACGCCACCACGTATTCCTACCGCCTCGACCGCGCCTTTGCCGGCGCGAGTGACGCCGGCGGCCAGGTCACCCGCGAACAGGACGCCCTGGAGCAAATAGTGGACATCGACTACGGCCTGTACGACCAGCCCAGCCGGATCAAGGACAAGCGCGGCTACCAGACCTACCACGACTACTCCGCCGCGACCGACACCGCCAGCGGCGCGATCAAAGGCCGCCTGTACAAGACCCGCATCGGCCAGCTCACGGTGGACGGCATCGTCCACAGCAACGTCACCCTGGCTGAATACACCTACCACCCCGACGGCACCGTCAAGCGCCAGACCGAATACCTCGACCCCGCCGACGCGGCCAAGACCCGCATCACCGACTATGCCTGGCAAGACAACGGCCTCAACCTGCAATCCGTCACCGTCAGCGGCGGCGGCATCAGCATCGCCACCCAATACACCTGGGACAGCCTCGGCCGCCCACTCAGCGAGACCCGCCCCCGCCGCGCCAGCCCGACCGACGCCACGTTGACCCCCCTCACCAGCGCCACCGCCTACGACGCACTGGGCCGGATCGTGCTGACCACCGACGCGCTGGGCCACCAGGTCCAGACCGTCTTCGACGGCAACGGCCGGGTCAAGGAAATCTGGGAGAAACGCAAACAGGCCGACGGAAGTTTCGTCGCCCGCCGCCAAGTGCTGCGC
>JAUYET010000092.1 GCA_030691265.1 Pseudomonadota bacterium | reverse complement strand
GCCGGCAGCACCGAGATCGCTACGCACCATGCGCTGTACGCCGGCAGAGAGTGCCACGTCGGCGTGATGGAAATGCTTATGCACGCGGTAGGCGATGGCGCGGTCGTTGTAGAGCGAGGCGAAGACGTGTTTTACTGCCTGCAGGACGTTAGCGAGGCCGCGGATGTTGAGGAAGGTCTCCTGCTGACCGGCAAAGGAGGCATCGGGCAGGTCTTCGGCAGTGGCGGAGGAACGCACGGCGAACAACAAGTCCTCTCCAGCCTCGGCGCACATCAGGCGATGGTTGTGGCGGATGCCGTCTTCCAGTCCGGCCGGCAACGGCGCTGCCATCATCCAGCCGCGAATCTCGCGACCGGCTTCGGCCAGAGCCTGCGTATCGGCGACGTTGAGCATCAACAGCCTGGCGACTATCCTTTGGTCGAGTCCGTTGTGGGACAGATATTCGCGGAACGCAGCGGCCGTGGTGGCGAAACCGCCGGGCACGCGCACGCCCTTGTCGGTCAGGTTGTGGATCATCTCCCCGAGGGAGGCGTTTTTACCGCCGACCTTGTCCACGTCGTGCATGGACAGGGTTTCGAAGCGCGCTATATATTCAAATGCATCGTCCATCTTCATGTCCTCTGAACATTCACAGGCACAGCGCCCATTCCCCAATGACACCTGCACGTCCGGTCTACTTCATCTCCGATCACACCGGCATCACCGCCGAGATCATCGGCAAGAGTCTGCTCTCCCAATTTCCCGGCGAGGCATTCGCGCCGGTGAGTTTACCCTTCGTCGATACGCTGGAAAAAGCGAACCATGCAGCGCAGCAAGTGCGTGACGACTGGGCGCTTGCAAACATAAAACCGCTGGTATTTTCAACCCTCACCGACCCTGCCGCACGCGCGGCGCTGGATGCCTGCGGCGCGCTCGTGATGGACATCTACGGCCACTTCCTGAGCATGCTGGCGGGCGAGATCGGCTACCCGCCGCAACCGCTGCGCGGCCGCTCGCATGGCATGTCGGATGCCAACGCTTACCGCACGCGGATCGATGCGGTGAACTTCGCCCTGGCGGCGGACGACGGCCTCGGGCCGGAGAAATACCAACGCGCCGATCTGATCCTGGTCGGCGTCTCGCGCAGCGGCAAAACGCCGACCTCGCTCTACATGGCCATGCAATACGGCTTGTGCGTCGCCAACTACCCGCTGACGCCGGAGAGTTTCGACGCTTCAATCGGCTCACCGCCCGGCCTGCCCAAATCGTTGCAGCCCTACCGCGCCAAGCTGCGCGGCCTCACGCTGGAACCGGAACGCCTGGCGCAGATCCGCTCCGAACGGCGCCCGAACAGCCCCTACGCCGCGCTGGAAACCTGCCGGCAGGAAGTCAAACAGGCCGAATTGCTGATGCGCAGCGAGGGCATTCCCATCGTCGATTCCTCGCATCGCTCGGTCGAAGAAATTTCGGCATTGATCAAGCACTCGCTCACCGGCGAGCGGTAGAGGCCTTACGGATTCGGCGTAGCCCTTGCGGCTACAATCCGCCGCACAACCACCACCCGGCAGGAAAACCATGAGCAATATCGACTATCTGGCCATTACCGCCTCCGGCGAAGACAAGATTGGCCTGGTGCAACGCTTCACCAGCCGCATCGTCGAAGCCGGCTGCAACATCGAGGAATCGCGCATGGCCGTTCTGGGCGGCCAGTTTTCCATTCTGACGTTGATCTCCGGCCCGTGGAACGCACTCTCCAAACTGGAAGACCGCCTCGTCCAGATCGGCGAAGAACTCGGGCTGACGATCATCCACAAGCGCACCCGCCCGGCCGAACGCAAAACGCCGCTGGTACCTTACCGGGTCAATGTGGTGGCGATGGATCATCCCGGCATCGTCCACAGCCTGGCCGATTTCTTTGCCCGCCAAGGCATCAACATCGAAGAACTGATCACCGAGACCTATCCGGCGCCGCATACCGGCACGCCGATGTTCTCGGTCAACATCACCGTCGGCATTCCCGCCGACCTGCACCTGTCCACCTTGCGCGGCGACTTCTTCGACTATTGCGACAACCTCAATCTGGATGCCGTCATGGAGCCAGCGCGCGACTGAGTAGGGTGCGCCATGCGCACCATTGACCATGAAACGGTGCGCATGGCGCACCCTACGGCGGACAGAAAAACATGAAGCAACAACCTGGCCGTCTGCGTTTTCCGGAAGACGAAAAACGCCAACCCTGGCTGCCGCTGCTACTCGAAATCCAGCATCTGACCAATCAAGGCGTCGCCGCCGCGATCAAGGCGGATGGCCGCAAGCTGGCCTGCGGCCGCGGTTGCGCCAGTTGCTGCCGCACCCACACCGACATCCCGGTTTACCCGCTCGAACTGATGGGCATCGCCTGGTACGCGACGGAGAAACTGGAAGGCGACCTGCGCGAACGCGTGCGCGCCCAATTGCAGCAGCACCGCGACCTGGGCGCCTGCCCGTTCCTGGTCGATAACGCCTGCGCCATCCACCCGTTACGGCCGATGGCTTGCCGCCAGTTCAACGTGTTCGGCACGGTTTGCGCGGCCGGCGAAGACGCCTTCCACACCCGGCGCGGCGATGTACTGAATCCGGATGCGAAGCACAAGAACGAAGCGCTGCGCGAGATGCTGCGCCATCACAACATCAAGGATGGCCGCGAACGCCGCCGTCTGGTCGAATCCGGCGAAGTCCACCGACTGGCGCAAAGCCTGCGCGAGATGCGCTGGGAGACATTGGCGGCAAGAATGACGGGTGAAAAACCTTAACCCGGCGCTTTCCCGACGCCACTTTCGCGGCAATAACGGGCGGCGGCGGCGGTCAAGGTCTGAACTTCCTGGCTTGAGAGGCCCGAATACGCCTCGTGGATCGCCCTTGATGCCCAGAATTCGGTCGGTTGGCCATTCAAACCGGAGCCAGGTTGAAAGAACGGCTCAACCAGGCGCACGACATCGTCGAAGATTTCCCGCAGATTGATCTGTTTGCGCCGCTCAGGCTGGGAGGAACCGTTTTCGGTGTGTTGATCGTCGAAAAATTCACCCATGATCGCGTCTCCGGTAGCCAAGAATGCTGCTTCTATCGGCGCCTGCGCTGAATAATCCAGTTGAATTGCATTTTTCTTGATCAATATCAGCAACCAAAGGCGATCCACAGAGGCCGATGCCTCAAGTATCCTGCCCGCATTGAACACACGACCTGATGCCGCCATGAGCCACAAACACGAACACCTGCTCCACGCCATCTTCCAGGATTCCGTCAGCGGCAACATTCACTGGCGCGAGATCGAATCGCTGCTGCATCACCTCGGCGCCACCGTTGAACCCATTCATGGCGCGCGCTTCCGCGTCGTGTTGAATGGCGTCGAAGGCGTTTTGCATCACCCGCACCATAGCAATGTGCTGCTCAGGCAAGACGTCAAGAGTCTGCGGGAGTACCTGGCCTCCGCCCAGGTCACACCCTCGCTCTACGAAATCGCCCACAAGGGCTGAAGGTGCGCGTCCATCGTCTTTTAGTCTGCCTGGCCGCGCTGTTTTTCACCGCACCAACGCTTGCCGCCGAACCTCTATCGCCCAGCCCGACGCCCGCCGCCGTCGATCCCGCGTTTGCGCTGTGGCTGACGCAACTCAAGCAGGAAGCCCTCGCCAACGGCATCAGCCAGCAGACGCTGGACGCCGCGTTGACGGACTTCCAGCCGATTCCCCGCGTCATCGAACTGGATCAGCGCCAGCCCGAATTCGTCGATACGTTCTGGAATTATCTCGACCGCCGCGTCGATGAAAAACGCCTGGCGCTGGGCCGCGACAATCTGCGCGAACAGAAAAAACTGTTACGCAAAGTTCAGGCCAGATACGGCATCCCCGCCACGGTTCTGATTGCCTTCTGGGGCATGGAAACGCACTTCGGCCGCAGCATGGGCAGTTTTCCGACGCCCGCCGCGCTCGCCACACTGGCCTACAACAATCGACGCAGCGCGTTTTTTCGCGCCGAACTCCTGCAAGCGCTCACCATCCTGGAACAAAAACACTTGCCCGCCGCCGACATGAAGGGTTCCTGGGCCGGCGCAATGGGGCAGATGCAATTCATGCCGTCCACCTTTTTGCGCTACGCCATCGATGCCGACGGCGACGGTCGCAAAGACATCTGGCATTCGCTGCCGGACGCGTTCCATTCCGCCGCGCATTATTTGCGCCAGAGCGGTTGGCGCCCGGGAGAAATCTGGGGACGCGAAGTCCGCCTGCCGGAAGGCTTCGACTACGACGAAGCGCGGCTCGACCTGAAAAAATCCGTCAACCGCTGGGCCAAACTGGGGGTACGCCAGGCGTCCGGGAAACCACTGCCCAAGGCCAACGTGAGCGGCGCCATCATCCTGCCGCAAGGCCATGGCGGCCCCGCCTTTCTGGTCTACCGCAACTTCGACGTGATCATGGAATGGAACCGTTCCATCAATTACGCGCTCGCCATCGGCCACCTGGCCGACCGCCTCAACGGCCAGCCGCCGCTGCTGCTCGGACGCCACGCCGACAACCAGCGTCTGACGCGCGAGCAATTCATCGAAATCCAGAACATGCTGGGCCGGCTCGGATTCGACCCCGGCGAGATCGACGGCGTGCCCGGCTCCAAAACCCGCTTGGCGATTCGCGCCTACCAGAAAGCGGCCGGCCTACCGGTGGACGGCCATGCCTCGGCCGGGTTGCTGGAATATCTGCACAAAGCCCCCGCGAAGGGCACGCCGGATTCGTAAGCCGCTGAAGCGGAAACGACCAGTGAAATCAACCGCTTGGACCCCGGCCTCAGCCGGAGTAACGAATAAACCTATATTCCTCGGTTGAAGTGCTCGTAGGTGCGAATTTATTCGCACAATCAAGCACTTATGTGCGAATAAATTCGCACCTACATCTATGGTGCAACCTTTTGAAATATCACGGCATTCAATGCCAACTGAGGTTTTTTGGCTGAATACGACTGCCTGATTAGCAAGCTGCCTCAGCCAGCATGGAAATCGGGCGGCGAACCCCCGCCGCGAGCAGGATAGTCGGCAAAGGATTGCCGACCTACGAGGGGGGCAGCCGTAGTCGTAGGGCGGCAATCCCTTGCCGCCTCCACACT
>JAUYET010000089.1 GCA_030691265.1 Pseudomonadota bacterium | reverse complement strand
TTATGCCCACTTGCAAAATGCACCGCTCTCCGAGGCTGCGCCTACGGCAAGGCCGCTTTCCATGCTGACGGGCGATCCGATGGAGAAGATCACCTGGGGACCGAACTGGGAAGACGATCTGGCGGGCGAATTCGCCAAGCGTAGTAAAGATAAGAATCTAGACAATATTCAGAAAGAGATGCTGGGGCAGTTTGAGAACACCTTCAATCTCTACCTGCCACGCATCTGCAACCACTGCCTGAATCCCGCCTGTGTTGCCGCCTGCCCTTCCGGCTCGCTCTACAAGCGCGAGGAAGACGGCATCGTGCTGGTGGACCAGGACAAGTGCCGCGGCTGGCGCATGTGCGTCTCCTCCTGCCCGTACAAGAAGGTGTATTACAACTGGGAATCCGGCAAAGCCGAGAAGTGCATCGGCTGCTACCCGCGCGTCGAATCCGGCATGCCGACGGTGTGTTCCGAGTCCTGCGTCGGCCGCATTCGCTACAACGGCATCATGCTGTACGATGCCGACAAGATCGAAGCGCTGGCCTCGACGCCCGACGTACAGGATCTGTATCAGGCCCAGCTCGACATCTTCCTCGACCCGAACGATCCCGAGGTGATCAAGCAGGCGCGCATCGACGGCATCCCGGAAGACTGGATCGAAGCCGCGCGTAAATCGCCGATCTACAAGATGGCAGTGGACTGGAAGATCGCCTTCCCGATGCACCCCGAGTTCCGCACCCTGCCGATGGTCTGGTACGTGCCGCCGCTGTCGCCGGTGCAATCGCACATCGACCAGGGCGGGCTGTCTTCCGCGCCGGACAGCGTCATCCCGCCGGTGGAAAACCTGCGCCTGCCGGTGAAATACCTGGCCAACCTGCTCACCGCCGGCAAGGAAGCGCCCATCGTCCTCGCCCTGAAACGAATGATCGCGATGCGCGCCTACCAGCGTTCGATTCACGTCGAAGGCGTAGCGGACACGCGCGCACTGGACGAGATCGGCATGAGCGAGGAAATGGCGCTGGAGATGTACCGCTACCTGGCCATCGCCAACTACGAAGATCGTTTCGTGATCCCCACCGGCCATTCGGAAGTCTCGCTGGAAGACTTCTACGCCTTCCAGGGTCAGAACGGCTTCTCGTTCGGCAACGATTCCTCGCCCGGCATTTCCGCCAATTCCCTGTTCCCGGAACGGCGCAAAGAAACGGTGGAGTCTTTGCAAGCCGCCCCGCTGGCAGACGAACATTAACCAAATCCGAAACGTAGGTTGGGCAAAGCGCAGCGTGCCCAACTTGCACCGGTGATGTTGGGCACGCTGCGCTTTGCCCAACCTACGGCACTCTCGCCCGCGAGAGGGCGCCAATACAGGAGAACACCATGTTTTATCGAATGCTGTCCAAGATGCTGGACTACCCGGACGATGGGTTGCAAGGCGTGATTTGGGAACTGCGTCTGCATGCCAAGGCGGGCACGGAATTCGAAGCCCTCGAACGCCCGCTCGTCGAGTCGTTCCTGGATTACCTTGAGTCGATGCCGCTGATCGAGTTGCAATCGGCTTACGTGCAGACCTTCGACCTGACGCCGGAACACGCCCTGCACCTGACGCATCACATTTTCGGCGATGACAAGAACCGCGGTCCGGCGCTGATCGACCTGACCGAGTTCTACAAGGAATACGGCGTCGAGATGCGCACCGCCGCGGCAACGGCAGCGGCCAACGATGAGCCTGCCGACGACGGCAAATCCAACGAGCTACCGGACTTCCTGCCGCTGGTGCTGGAGTTCACCGCCATGCTCGAAGCGGACGAAGCGCGCATGTTCCTGTCGCAGTGGAGCAAGGTGCTGAACGTGCTTGCCAGCAACCTGGAAGAAGCCAGCAGCCCTTACGCGCCCCTCATCCGCCTTGTCGAACAACGCAGCCAGTTGGTTCAGGCCGCCGCGTGAAAGCAGCCAAATTTCGTAGGGTGCGCCGTGCGCACCATCTCCAGCTGAGCGGTGCGCACGGCGCACCCTACGGCGTCCCTCTTCACTAGGAGAACTTCATGGACCTGCATCAAATCGTTTTCGGGGTTTACCCCTACCTCTGTCTGGCCACCTTCGCCCTGGGTAGCTGGATCCGTTTCGACCACGAGCAATACACCTGGAAAAGCGATTCCAGCCAGTTGCTCTCCAAGCAATACATGCGCTTCGCCAGCAACGTGTTTCACATCGGCATCCTCGGCATCTTCGGCGGCCATTTCGTCGGCCTGCTGATGCCGCACGCGGTGTTCCAGGCGATAGGCATCTCGGACATGGCGCACCAGGGCATCGCCATCTTCGCCGGCGGCGTGTTCGGGCTGATGGTGCTCCTGGGCGGCGTCATCCTCTGGCTGCGGCGGATGTTCAACAAACGCGTGCGCGCCGCCAGCCGCTGGATGGACATCAACATCCTGGGCTGGTTGATCCTGACCGCGACGGTGGGTTTCTCGACCATCTTCTGGTCCATCGGCCACGCCAGCGCCGGCGATGCGACCGTGATGTTGCGCCTGGCCGAATGGGCGCAAAGCGTCGTCGTATTGCAGCCCAATCCGGAACTGCTGCGCGGCGTCGACAGCGTCTACAAGCTGCATATCTTCCTCGGCCTGTCGGTGTTCCTGTTCTTCCCGTTCACGCGGCTGGTGCATATCTGGAGCGCGCCCGTCGGCTACCTGTTCCGCGCTTACCAGATCGTGCGCGCCAAGCGGACAGCCTGAACCCGGGACAGCCTGAACCCGGGACAGCCTGACATTGGTCAAACCTTTTTTGCACCGCTGCGGCCATGATGGCTCCCGCGCACCGCCTCCTCATGCTGCCCGTCCAAGCGCGGGAGAGAGGTCGCAGCGGTTCTTTCATTACTGAAATTACTGAAATATTCGTAGGTTGGGCAAAGCGCAGCGTGCCCAACAAACATCGGTGAAATGTTGGGCACGCTGCGCTTTGCCCAACCTACAAGTCGCGGAGACCAACATGCTGCACATGCCGAAAATCAACTACCGGGAAGATGCCGTCGATAGCACCAGCCCCTACGCCATCTACACCTGCAAGCTGCTGGTGGATGGCCAGGAAGTCCTCACCGATCCGGAGGGCTATATCCTCGACATGGATGCCTGGAGCGAAGCTTTCGCCCGCGCCCAGGCGGCAAAGGAAGGCCTCACGCTGACCGATGAACATTGGCAGGTGATTCGCTTCATCCGCGCTTACTACGAAGAGCGCGGCGTGCAGGCCCAGGTGCGCGACATGGTCATGCACTTCCGCGAAATCTGGAGTCCGGAAAAAGGCAACAGCCGCTACCTGCACGACATCTTCCCGATGGGCGGTCCGCAAAAACAGGGCAACCGCGTCGCCGGCGTGCGCAAAACCAAGGGCGAGCACTGACATTGATCAAGTGACGTAGGTTGGGCAAAGCGAAGCGTGCCCAACGAACCGTCGCGATGTTGGGCACGCTTCGCTTTCGCGCTTCGCCCGACATTGCCCAACGAACCGGCGCTGGCGGATATTTCGGACGCGCCACGCTTTTTTCTTGGACAACATTCAAGACAAGAAGGTAAGGTTAACTCCGCAATTGAAACAGCTTGGAAAAATGCTGAACCAAACATGTCAAACCCGCCTCTGCTTGAACTGATTTGTCCCGCCGGCAGCCTGCCGGCGCTGAAAGCCGCCGTCGATCACGGCGCCGATGGCGTCTATCTGGGCCTCAAGGACAACACCAACGCGCGCAATTTTTCCGGCTTGAATTTCGACGAAAAATCGCTCGCGGAAGGCATCCGCTACGCCCAGGCCAAGGGCCGAAAAGTGTTGATGGCGCTCAACACCTACCCGCAGCCGGCCACGCTGTCGCGCTGGCACAAGGCGGTGGACACCGCCGCCAGCCTCGGCGTCGACGCGATCATCCTGGCCGACCCCGGCCTCATGGCCTATGCCCGCAAGACCCACCCGGAACTGCGCTTGCACCTGTCCGTGCAGGGCTCCGCCACCAGTTACGAGGCGGTCAACTTCTATCGCGAACGGTTCGGCATCCAGCGCGCCGTGTTGCCGCGCGTGCTGTCGCTGGCGCAGGTGGAAAACGTCATTGACCACACCGATGCGGAAATCGAACTGTTCGGCTTTGGCGGTCTGTGCGTGATGGTCGAAGGCCGCTGCCTGTTGTCGTCCTACGCCTGCGGCGACTCGCCCAACACCTTCGGCGCCTGTTCGCCCGGCCATGCGGTGCGCTGGGAACAGACCCCGAAAGGCATGGAAACCCGCCTCAACGGCGTGCTGATCGACCGCTACGCCGACAACGAGAAAGCCGGCTATCCGACGCTGTGCAAAGGCCGCTTCGAGGTGCAAGGCGAGACCTATTACGCGCTGGAAGAACCAACCAGCCTGAATTCGATGGAAATGCTGCCGGAAATGGCGCGTCTGGGCATCGCCGCGATCAAGATCGAAGGCCGCCAGCGTAGCCCGGCCTATGTCGCGCAAGTCACCCAGGTCTGGCGCGCCGCCATCGACGCGGTAAAGAAAGACCAGGCTGCGTTCAAAGCCGATGGTTTTAAACCCAAAGCGGCCTGGCTGGCGGCGCTGTCCAAGGTGTCTGAAGGCAGCATGAACACGCTCGGCGCGTATTACCGGCCATGGAAGTAAAGCGACAAGCCGAATCCGTAGGGTGCGCCGCGCGCACCAGCAAACGTGAATCGGTGCGCGCGGCGCTGATAAAGCCCCTACCCTTCGGTAACCCTACTGATTACCCGCTACCCAAATGAAACTCTCCCTCGGCCCCCTCCTCTACTACTGGTCGCGCGAAGACACCCTCGCGTTCTACGAACAAGCCGCCGCCTGGCCGCTGGACATCGTTTATCTGGGCGAAACGGTTTGCTCAAAACGCCACCTGCTGCGCCTGGCGGACTGGCTGGAACTGGCCGAGAAACTCGGCGCCGCCGGCAAGGAAGTCGTGCTCTCCAGCCAGACCCTGATCGAATCGGAATCCGATCTGAAGGCGCTGCGCAAACTGATCGCCGACGGCCGTTTCAAGGTGGAAGCCAACGAATGGGGCGCGGTGCGCCTGCTGGCCGAGGTGTGGCGTGAATCCGGTCACGCCTTCGTCGCCGGTTCGACGCTGAATGCCTACAACCCGGACACGCTGGCGATGCTGGCCGAAATGGGCGCCAGCCGCTGGGTGCCGCCGGTGGAAATGCCGCGCGAGATGGTGAAAGACATGCTGGCGGCCATGCCGGTTCAGCATGGTATGGAAACCGAGCTATTCGGCTACGGCCGCCTGCCGCTGGCTTTCTCGGCGCGCTGTTTCACCGCCCGCCATTACAACCTGCAGAAGGACGACTGCCAGTTCCGCTGCCTGGACCATCCCGACGGACTCGTGCTGGCCTCGCGCGAAGGCGAGGATTTCCTGGCCATCAACGGCATCCAGACCCAATCCGCCAAGGTGATGAGCCTGGCGCACCGCTTCGACGAATTGAATGCGACCGGCATCGACATCCTGCGCTTGTCGCCGCAGTGGCGGCAGATGGATCGCGTCGTCGCCATCTTCCGCGCCCTCGCCGATGGCGACATCGTGCCCGCGCAAGCGCCCGTCCAGCTCGACCGCTTCATGCCGGCAGCCCCCTGCGACGGCTATTGGCTGGGCGAAGCGGGCATGGCCTATCACCCCGCAACGTAGGATGCGGTGAGGTACGAACCGCATCATTCCACGCAAAGCGATGCGGTTCGCTACGCTCTCCACATCCTGCGATTTGTCGTTCAAGTTCAAGGAGCCAGTGCATGAAATTCCCCGCCGTTCCGAAACCCCTCGCCCGCGTGATCGCCGCCTTGCCGACCTGGCCGGCCTCGCGCGCTTTCGCCCTCGCCGCCAATCTGGCCGCCTGGCCGTCGCTGCGTGAACTCGACTGGTCGCATGTGCATGGCCGCCGCTTCTGCGTGCATGTCCGCGATGCCGGCCTGAAGCTGTATTTCTCGCTGCATGCCGACGGCTTCCGCGCCGAACGCAATGGCCTCTCCGACGTCACCTTCACCGCGACGACGGTAGATTTCGCGCGACTGGCCCTGCGTCTGGAAGACCCGGATACGCTGTTTTTCAACCGCCGCCTGCTGATCGAAGGCGATACCGATCTGGGCTTGACCGTGAAGAACATGCTCGATGCGGTGGAACTGGAAACCGCCGCCGCCAGCATGCCGGCCGGACTCGGGCGCATCGTACTGAATCTGCGCCGACTGGCGACGTAGGAAAGTAGGGCGGAAAAGCGCAGCGCCTTCCGCCGTTTCTCCGCACATACGGCGGAAGGCGCTTCGCTTTTCCGCCCTACCACCAAACAAAACGCGAAAAATTCATGGCCGACATCACCCGCTATATGACCGCTGACCACACACACTGCGACGACCTTTTCGCCGAAGCGGAAAACGCTGTCGCAAGCGCCGACTGGCAGCGCGGACAGACCCACTTCCAGGCGTTCGAAGCCGCCACGCTGCACCACTTCATGCGCGAAGAATCGGTGCTGTTCCCCGCCTTCGAGGCGCACACCGGCATCCGCCACGGCCCCACCGAAGTCATGCGCGGCGAACATGTCGAGATGCGCGAGACCATGCAAGGTATGGGCCAGGCTCTGGACAAGCACGCCACAGACGCCTATCTGGGCCTGGCGGAAACCTTGCTGATGCTGATGCGCCAGCACAATCTGAAAGAAGAACAAATGCTCTACCCGATGGCCGACCGGGCTCTGGCCGACACCGCGAGCGAAGTGGTGCGCCAGATGGAGACGCTGCCGGCGTGAAGAACGCGGTGCTGGTCGATGCCCGCTGGCTGGAACCGCCCGAGCCGATGGAGCGGATCTTGAACGCGCTCGATGAATTACGCCCCGGCCAGAGCATCCGCTTCCTGATTCATCGCGAACCGCTACCGCTCTACGGCGCGCTGCAACGCATGGGCTATCGCCACAAAACGCACAAGCTGGAAGACGGCTGCTACGAAATAACAATCGAAGTGCAGATCGAGCCCTGCGAATGACAACCCAGCCCCGTAGCCCAACATTTCATGCTCGGATGTTGGGCACGCTGCGCTTTGCCCAACCTACAACCGCTGCCTGATTCGATCGCATGACCGTAGCCGGCCTATCCTACGAGCAAGCGCCACCCTTCGCAGCACCGCTGCGATTCTTTCTGATCGCCCCCCTGTTCCTCCTGCTCGCCGTCGGTCTTGCCCTGTTTTTTCCTGACTGGCAGGCCGACCGCTGGTCGCCCGCCGCGCTCGCGCTGACGCATCTGATCACCCTTGGCTACCTGGCCACGGTCATGCTCGGCGCATTGCTGCAAATTCTGCCGGTCGTGCTGGGCGCGCCGGTTCCAGCGGTGCGCCCGATCGCCTGGTTCGGCCTGCTCGGCTTGAGTTGCGGCACCCCCAGCCTGGCGCTCGGCTTTCTGCTTGGCGAACCGCGCTGGCTGCATGCCGGCACGCTGATCCTGGCCGCAGGCTTGACCCCTGTCATCGTCGCCATCGCCTTCAGCCTGGTGCGGACCGCCGCCCCGCATATCGCCTGGCCGATCCGTCAGGCGGCGTTCGCTTTGGTCGTCACGCTAACGCTGGGCATTTCGCTGGTCGGCGGCTTATCCGGGCTCTGGTCGATCCCGGCGCCGTTCGATCTCACGACGCTGCACGCAGCCTGGGGCCTCATCGGCTGGGTGCTGATGCTGATCGTCGGCGTGGCCTATCAGGTCGTGCCGATGTTGCAGATCACCCCGCCTTACCCGGCCCGGCTCAGCCGCTGGCTGAGCTGGATATTGCTGGCCGGTCTGCTGCTGGTTTCCTGGCAGGTAGACAACGGAGTGGCAACCCAGATCGGCACACTCCTGATCTGCGCCGCCAGCATCGGATTCGCCGTCGCAACACTGCGGATTCAATATAAAAGACGCCGCAAAGTGCCCGATGTCACGCTGGATTTCTGGCGTCTGGGCATGGCCAGCCTGATCTTGTCGGCCCTGCTTTGCCTGCTGCTTGCATGGCTGCCGACGACCTGGCAAGACGCCGCCCAGATCAGCCTGGGGCTAGCCTTCCTGCTCGGCTTCGCGACCTCGGTGGTCAGCGGCATGCTGTACAAGATCGTGCCCTTCCTGGCCTGGTTTCACCTCAAAACCCAGACCGGCGCCAAGGTCGGCGCCATCCCGAACATGAAGGAAATGATCCCGGACAAGCTGACGCGGCTGCACTTCCGGCTGCATCTGGCGATGCTGATCTTGCTGTTGCCGGCGCCCTTCCTGCCCGCAGCGGCCGCCCAATTTGCCACCACCGCCGGCCTGTTGCTGCTGGCGGCGGGCGCCATCCGGCAATGGCTGAATCTGCTGCACGCCAGACGTTTGTTTCTGCGCTTCGGCGGCCGTCTCGATTGAGGCGGATTGAGGCAAAAACGCGCAATAAAACCGTTTCTTGATAATAGGCAAGCCAAATGTAAATCGCGGTTGCTCCTGTAGGAAAAATCACTAAATATGCTGTCCGGCAAGATAATAATTGCTACATATAGTGTTTTCCACCGAAACAGGAGACAGCATGACCGAAGCCGCAAGTCCCCTTTCCCGCCCCGCTGTCCTCACTCTGCCGAGCGAGGCGATCAAGCGCGATGGCCGCCGCGTGGCGTTCGATGCCCAGAAAATCCGTGCGGCGTTACTGCGCGCAGGCCAGGTTTCCGGCGAGTTTGGCGCCGACGAAGCCGACCTGCTCACCGCCCAGACCACCAAGGTGCTGATTCACCGTTTTTGCCACGACCTCCACGGCCAGCCACCGGCAATCGAGCAGATCCAGGACGTGGTGGAGCAGAGCCTGATCGCCGCCAACCATCTGAAGACCGCGCGCGCCTACATCGTCTACCGCGAGCAGCACGCCAAGCTGCGCGCCGACCGCAAGACGCTGGTCGATGTGGAATCCTCCATCAACGAATACCTCAACCGCCAAGATTGGCGGGTCAACGCCAACGCCAACCAGGGCTATTCGCTCGGTGGCCTGATCCTCAACGTATCCGGCAAGGTCACCGCCAACTACTGGCTGTCGCACGTCTATGCGCCCGAGGTGGGCGAGGCGCACCGCCAGGGCGATCTGCACATCCACGACCTCGACATGCTGGCCGGTTATTGCGCCGGCTGGTCGTTGCGCACGCTGTTGCACGAGGGTCTCAACGGCGTGCCGGGCAAGGTCGAGGCGGGGCCGCCGAAACATCTGTCCTCCGCCGTCGGCCAGATCGTCAACTTCCTCGGCACCTTGCAGAACGAATGGGCCGGTGCGCAGGCGTTTTCCTCGTTCGATACCTACATGGCGCCGTTCATCCGCAAGGACAACCTCGGCTACGACGAAGTGCGCCAGGCGATCCAGGAACTGGTCTACAACCTCAACGTGCCGTCGCGCTGGGGCACGCAGACGCCGTTCACCAACCTGACCTTCGACTGGACCTGCCCGGACGACTTGAAGGAACAGATCCCGGTGATCGGCGGCCAGGAAATGCCGTTCAACTACGGCGAGCTGCAAACCGAGATGGACATGATCAACCGCGCCTACATCGAGGTGATGACCTGCGGCGACGCCAAGGGCCGCGCCTTCACCTTCCCGATTCCGACCTACAACATCACGCCGAATTTCCCGTGGGATTCGGAGAACGCCGACCGGTTGTTCGACATGACCGCCAAGTACGGCCTGCCCTACTTCCAGAACTTCGTGAATTCGGAGCTGAAGCCGAACATGGTGCGATCCATGTGCTGCCGCTTGCAGCTCGACCTGCGCGAATTGCTCAAGCGCGGCAACGGCCTGTTCGGCAGCGCCGAGCAAACCGGCAGCCTGGGTGTGGTCACGATCAATTGCGCGCGCCTCGGCTATCTGCACAAGCATGACGAGGCTGCACTGCTGGCGCGCCTGGATGCGCTGCTGGAAATGGGCCGCGACAGCCTGGAGATCAAGCGCAAGCTGATCCAGGGCCTGATGGACCAGGGCCTGTTCCCGTACACCAAGCGTTACCTCGGCACCCTGCGCAACCACTTCTCGACGCTGGGCGTCAACGGCATCAACGAGATGATCCGCAACTTCAGCGATGACGCCCACGACCTCACCAGCGATTGGGGCCACGCTTTCGCCTGCCGCCTGCTCGACCACATCCGCGCGCGCATGGTCGAATTCCAGGAGGAAACCGGCCACCTCTACAACCTGGAAGCCACACCAGCGGAGGGCGCCACCTACCGCTTCGCCAAGGAAGACCGCAAGCGCTGGGCCGACATCCTGCAAGCCGGCACACCGGAACAACCCTACTACAGCAACTCTTCGCAACTGCCAGTGGGCTTTACCGACGATCCGTTCGAGGCGCTGTCGCGTCAGGAAGCCTTGCAGGCGAAATACACCGGCGGCACCGTGCTGCACCTGTACATGAACGAGCGCATCTCCAGCATCGAAGCCTGCAAGACCCTGGTGCGGCGGGCGCTGACCAACTTCCGCCTGCCCTACATCACCATCACGCCGACCTTCTCGATCTGCCCGACCCACGGCTATCTCTCCGGCGAACACAAGTTTTGCCCGAAGTGCGACGCCGAAATCCTGGCGCATAAACGCCAAACCAAACGCCAAACCAAACGCCAACTCAAAGCTGCCTGAGCCACCAAGGAGACACCATGAATGCCACGACCGAACTTAACCTGACCGAACCCAACCTGAACGAAATCGAACTGAACGACGCGGAGCGCCAGCCCTGCGAAGTCTGGACCCGCGTGATGGGCTACCACCGGCCGGTGACCAGCTTCAACACCGGCAAGAAGGGGGAATACGCCGAACGCCGCTTCTACCGGGAGGCGAGCTGCGGCCTGAACCCGCAAACGAACGGCTAAGTAGGTCGGCAAGGGATTGCCGACCTACGCGTCTCGGGCCGTGTGATTTTCAGGTTAAGTCCCCCACCGCCATGCCCTCCCTCCGCATCGGCGGTTTCACGCCCTTCACCACCACGGACTATCCCGGCCTGCTCGCCGCCGTGGTGTTCTGCCAAGGCTGCCCGTGGCGCTGCACCTACTGCCACAACCCGCACCTGCTGCCGGTCGAGGGGCCGGAAAGCCATGTCTGGCCGGACCTGCTGCGTTTTCTGGAAAGCCGGCGCGGCCTGCTGGACGCCGTCGTGTTCTCCGGCGGCGAACCGACCTTGCAGGGCGCGCTCGCCGACGCCATGCGCGCAGTCAAAGCGCTGGGTTTCCGCATCGGCTTACATAGCGCCGGCATGTACCCGGATCGGCTGGCGCGGGTGCTGCCGCTGGTGGACTGGATCGGCCTCGACATAAAGGCGCCGCGCGCCGCCTATCCGCGCATCACCGGCGTGCCCGCAGCCGGCGCGGCGGTATTCGACAGCCTGCGCCTGATCCTGGGTGCCGGCGTGGATTACGAATTGCGCTGCACCTGGCACCCGGACCTGCTCTCCGCCGCCGATCTGGCAAGCCTGGGCGACGAGCTGCAAGCGCTCGGCGCGGATCGGCTGGTGCTGCAGGAATGTCGGCCGACCGGCCGCGCCAGCGCGATCCCGCCGGGGTGGCACGACGACGACGGCGTCACCAAGCTGGCCGGGCGTTTCCGGCACTTCACGCTGCGGCCGGGCTGAGCGGCGACTGTGCTCGGAGAATCCATTGCATCGAGTGGCGCCATGCGCGAAGTCAAGGCGCCGGATTGCAACATCGTGCTAAATCCCTGACATCCACTGCTAACCGGAACCGACATGTCCTTCCCCGATTTCTTCGAACAAATTCCCGGCCTGACGCTGCGCGACCCCTTGGCGGACGTGCTCGGCGCAGCGGTAGACGGCGTCATCGAATACCGCTATGCCGATGCGGTGAAGCTGGCCGGACATTCCTGCCCGACCGTGGCGGGCGCCTGGCTGATGGCGAGCCGTGCGCTGGCTGCGCTGTATCCGGATGACTTGCCGGAGCGCGGCAATATCCGCGTCGAATTGCGCGCGCCGCAGGATGTCGGCACATCCGGAGTGGTGGGCGCCGTGCTCGGGCTGATCACCGGCGCAGCTGGTGAAGGCGGCTTCAAGGGGCTCGGCGTCCGCCATGTACGCCGCGACTTGCTCAGGTTCGGTGTCGGCCCCGATGCCAACCTCGATGCCAACCTCGATGCCAACCTCAACGCCGATGTGCGCGTTACCCGGCTCGACACCGGCGCGGCCGTGCTGCTCGATTACCACCCGGAAGCCGTACCGCCTTCGCCCGAAATTGCGCCGCTGATGGCGCGCGTGGTCGGCGGCGTCGCCGATGACCAGGAGCGCGCGCAGTTCGCCCGCCTCTGGCAGGACCGGGTACGTCGCATCCTGCTGCAACATGCCGCCGACCCGACCTTGGTAGTTGTGCGCGCGGCGTAGTAAATGGCGACGCCTCTGCTCTCGCTGCGCATCGGCCAAGTACAAGCATTCGGCCCGGCGGGCCAGCCCAGCGCTATCGGCAAGCTGGCTGTCAGCGGCCGGATCGCGGCCAGCAAACTCGGCCTGGCGGGCGATGAACAGGCGGACAGCATTCATCACGGCGGCATCGACAAGGCGCTGCACCACTACCCCTTCGAGCACTACGCCGCCTGGGCGCGAGAACTGCCCGCACAGGCAGCATTGTTCGAGGCGGGCGGCTTCGGCGAGAACCTGTCCACGCGGGGCCTCGACGAGGGCAGCGTCTGCCTGGGCGATGTATTCCAGATCGACAGCGCGATCATTCAGGTCTCCCAAGGCAGAAAACCCTGCTGGAAGCTGAACCAGCGTTTCGGCGTCGCCGACATGGCACGGCGCGTTCAGGACAGCGGCCGCACCGGCTGGTACTACCGGGTTCTGGTCGAGGGAAATATCGCGCCGGACGCCGAACTCACGCTGATCGAACGGCCGCAGCCGGAGTGGACGCTGGCCCGCCTGATCAAGGTGATCTACCACGACCAGCCCGATCGCCAGGCGCTTGCCGCACTCGCCAAACTCGACATCCTCGCCCCGAGTTGGCGCGAGATGGCCAAGAAACGCCTCGCCACCGGCCGGACCGAAGACTGGCTGCGGCGGCTGGTCACACCGAAAAACTGAAGCGGCGTTGGGCAATGTCGGGCGAAGCGCGCAAGCAAAGCCCAACGAACCGGCGCGGTGTTGGGCACGCTTCGCTTTGCCCAACCTACGGGCTAAGGCAGATTCCGGATACCCACCTGATTCGCAAGCTGCCTCAGCTAAGCGCCACCAGCCCGAAAGGCAGTTTGAGTGTGGAGGCGGCAAAGGATTGCCGCCCTACGACTACGGCTGCCACCCTCGTAGGTCGGCAATCCTTTGCCGACTATCCTTCTCGCGGCGGGGGTTCGCCGCCCGATTTCCTGGCTGAGTCAGCTTGCTGATCAGGAAAAATCAAACCACCGCGTGCATCGCCGCCTTCGCCCGTACCAAGCTGCCGTCGCGATAGTCGCGCATGGCCTGTTCGATCTCGTCGCGGGTGTTCATCACGAAGGGACCGTACTGCACGACCGCTTCGCCGATGGGCCGGCCGGCGACCAGAATGAAGCGGGCGCCTGCGGGGCCGGCATCCAGTTGTACGCTGTCGCCCTTGCCCAAAACCGTCAGGCTGTGTTGCGGCAAATCGGAGCCCTCGATTTTGGCGCCGCCTTCATAGACGTACATGAAAGCGCTGTAGGCCAACTTCAGCGGCCAACTGAAACAGGCGTTCGCCTGCAGGCTGACATCCAGGTAATGAAGATCGCTATGCGGATCGTCGATGGCCCCGCGCCGACCGGCATATTCCCCGGCCAGCACACGCACCCGAGCAGCCTCGCCCGCCACTTCCGGAATCGCCTCCGGCGCGAACTCCTGATAGGCCGGATCGCTCATCTTTTCCGCTGCCGGCAGGTTGATCCAGAGCTGGAAGCCGCGCATCAGCCCGTTCGTCTGCTGGGGCATTTCCGAGTGGATGACGCCGCTGGCCGCCTTCATCCATTGCGCCCCGCCGGCGCGCAGATCGCCGCGATTGCCCATGCTGTCGCGGTGTTCCATGTGGCCGTCGAGCATGTAGGTCAGCGTAACAAAGCCGCGATGCGGATGCTCGGGAAAGCCGGCGATGTACTCATCCGGATCGTCGCTGCCGAAGTGATCGAGCATCAGGAACGGGTCGAGATTCTTCAGCGCGGACGTGCCGATGGTGCGATGCACGCTGACGCCGGCGCCCTCGGAAACCGCGACGGCCCTGATCTGCTGCTGGATGCGACGGATGTTCATCTCTTTCTCCTGGGTGAGTTGCTCATGCCGCTTCGGCCAATACCGGCGACGCGGGTTCCGGCACGCTGGCAATCCGTTCGATGGGCTGCCGGCGTTTGGCGGAACGGGAACGCCGCCTGGGCGCACAACTTCTGCACCGCACCACCCGACGCATCAACCTCACCGCGCTCACGGGCGACATAATGCCGCACCCGCTTCTCAATGAAATCGCCCCATGCCAAACATGCCCGCACGCTTCCGTCATCTCTACGCCCTGATCCTGTGCCTGGCTGTTCAGCCCGCCTGGGCCGTAGTGGGTGGCGCGGGCATCGATCCCAATACGCCAAAGTCGCCCTGGGCCGGCGTGGGCGTAGTGGAGAACGGGCCAGGCCATTTCACCGGGGCGCTGATCGGACCGCGTCATGTGCTTACCGCCGCGCATGTAGTGGGCGGGCGTCCGGCGGCGGAAATCCGTTTCCGCCTCAATCTGTCGGACGCAAATTCTTTGGTCATCCGGGCCAGAAGCGTGCATATCCACCCCGGCTTCAGAGGCACCAGCAAAGGACCGGACGGCTTCTGGCACAAGGATCTGGCAGTGCTGGAACTCGCCGAGCCCGTTCCGGCCGGCGTCCCCGTCTATCCACTGTCCGTGAGTCAGCAGCCGCTGAAATCCATGATTGTCTTTGTCGGTTACGGCGGCGGCGGCGATGGCGTCCAGGGCGCGGTGACAGCCGGCAACGCTCATACCAAGCGAGTGGGCTACAACCGTATCGATGTCCTGCGCGCGGATCACGCCAATAACCGCCAGACCGACCTGTTTTTGTTCGATTTCGACGGACCGGACTTCAGCAGCAACCGCATCAAGCCCGATTCCCCTTTCAACAGCAGCCTCGGCGAGGCAATGGAAGCGACTTTCGCGGGGGGAGATTCCGGCGCGCCGATATTCGTCTTCGAGTCCGGGCAATGGCGCATCGTCGGGGTAGCCGCCTTCGTGGCCGGTCAGGATGGAAACAATAGCCGCTTCGGCTCCCTCGCGGGCGCCACGCTGACGCCTGCATTCATGGAATGGATACTCGACGTGGTGGGCAACGACATCCGCTCGCCCTGAGCCTGCCAAAAACTGTTGAGCTACGTAGGATGCGGCTTGATCGCTTCCAGAATCCGCCGCACCGGTGTCGGCAGCGCGGCGCCCGGTGAGCATAGTGGTAGAAATAGCCTGCCCCACACTGGGAGCGAATTTTGTCGAAATATTTGACACTTTCAATCTGAAATTACCCGCAGACTCTTTGCATTCAATCTGTTGCTGATACGGTACGAAAATTGCTTTCGTGTCCACAGTTGTTAGATCGAATCGATCAATCAAGCAAATCACATGGGAGTAAAGCGTCATGCAGACACGCCAGACCATCAGCGCACTTGTATTAGCGGCAATCATTTCCACCCCGGCTGCAGCCGGTGTCATCGACACCAATCTCACTACCTCATTCAATTTGACAGGCACATTCAGCCAGGCCATCGATGCGGATGTGTTGCCGAATGCCGTATCTGCGGCACAACGTTTGTTCAATTCGCGACTGGGCGATTGGCAAAGCACAGCAGCCACAACAGCCTATACGCACAGTTACAGCATCTCGGTACTTGACCCCGGCGTCAGCGCACTGCCCGCAGAAGCGCGCTTGCTACTTAATGTTAAAACTCAGGCGACCATCAGCGGCAACGTGATTGGTGATGTGGACAAAATCTCGTCGATAGATACCAAGTGGTCTTGTGCCAATACCGTGCTGAAGTGCTCGTCTTCTCTGGTTGGCAAATCGGATTCCGGCACGCTGACCCATTCATCATTCGCTAACGCCAATGATGTGCTGGGCGGATTCCACGTCCTGACCGCCGCTCAAACCGATTTGATTTTTCCAGGCGTCCAATTGGCTTCCAGCAGCATCAGTGTTTCTGGTTCCATGAAACTGGCGACGACTTACCAGGCGAAAACGCCGCTCGCCTACTCGACCGATGCGATCAACGCGACCGCTGCGGCCGTCGCAGCCACGCGCACAGCGCGTTTCTCCAATGCCGCTGCGGACATCGCCACTTTGCGCAATAGCACCTACGCCGACTCGGCCGTTGTTTCCAGCGTTGCTGGCAACATCGAGCTGGGGTCTGCGCACAAAGCTCTGGCATACACCCGCGATTCAGTCCAATTACTGGCCGCCACCGCCGCAGGACAAACCAGTTTCTCCAGTCGCAGTGGGTTGCTGCGGAATATCTGGGACGTCACCGCGCTGGGCGATCCCGCACTGGGCCGTAACGTGGCGGAATCCAATGCCGACCCATTCGCGCCAGACAACCTTGTTGAACTTGCCGCTTTCAAAGCCGCTGCCAACAGTACCGATGATGCCAGCTACCTCACTCAGCTTGGCCTTGAACTGGCAACGCCGCTGACCAGCAGCACACAACCGTTGATGATTCTTGACGGCGCTCAATTTGGTGCGGACGGCGCTGAAATACGGGTGTTCTATTACGACGGGGAGAGCCAGGGCGTATCAGACCTTGTGCTGAACCTGCCCGCCGCAGAGCGGCATGCGCTAATGCGCGCCAGCTATAGCAATCTGACTGTGCTGAGCGGCCCCGAAGCTGGCTTGGCATTTATCGCCAGCAGTGGCGATGGCGTCGTCACACCCGGCAATAGTGAATACATCGGCGAGACCTTCAGCGGCGCGCTCTTGCTGGATGGCGATAACGCAGCCTGGGAAATCAGCCTCGACAACTTTTTCTCACCCCAATTCGTGGTCTTGGCCTCCTGGAATGTCACCGCTGTTCCCGAACCGGAAACCTGGCTGATGCTGGTAGCGGGCCTGGCGATGTTGAGTGCCCAGCGCCGCAAGCTGGTCACTGGCTAAGCGCCTCCAGAATCCGCCGCACCGGCGTCGGCAGCGCGGCGCCGTCCAGGTCGTCGAGCGAGAGCCAGATTCGGCCGGGTTCGGCCGCCGTAGGTGAACGGCTTACCTGCAAGCGCCAAGGCTGGATGTACAGGCGGAAGTGGGTGAAGCTGTGCTTGAAACCGGGTAGTTCGCCCGGCATCTCATCCACCCGCACCGCCTGATAACCCAGCCTGCTGGCCGCCGCCTGCGGGTCGTCCTGTTCGGGAAACTCGGGCAGGCTCCAGAGGCCGCCCCAGATTCCGCTGTTGGGGCGTTTTTCCAGCAACACCTCGCCGGCATTGAGCAAGACCAGCATGGCGGTGCTTTTTTCCGGCATTACCTTTTTGGGCCGGGCGGCGGGCAGTTCGCGCTGGCGGCACTGGATGTTGGCGATGCAGTCGTCGGCGTAAGGACAGCGTTCGCAACGCGGTTTGCCGCGCGTGCAAACGGTGGCGCCCAGGTCCATCAGGCCTTGCGTGTAGGCACGAATGTCAGCGTCGGGAAGCAACGTTTCCGCCAGCGCCCAGAGCCGGTTTTCCACCATTTTTTCGCCCGGCCAGCCTTCGATGCCGAATACCCGCGCCAGCACCCGCTTGACGTTGCCGTCGAGAATGGCGCGGCGCTCATTGAAGGCGAAAGCGGCGATGGCGGCGGCGGTCGAGCGGCCGATGCCGGGCAAGGCCAGGATCGCGTCGATGTCGCGCGGAAACTGTCCGCCATGTTCGGCCACGACGCGCCGCGCCGCCGCGTGCAGGTTGCGCGCCCGGCTGTAATAGCCGAGGCCGGACCAATGGCCCAGCACTACATCCTCGTGCGCCGCTGCCAAGGTCGCCAGATCGGGAAAGCTGGCCAGAAAACGCTGGAAATAGGGAATGACGGTTTCCACCTGGGTCTGCTGCAACATGATTTCAGACAGCCAGACCGGATAGGCATCCGCCTGGATGCCGCCTTGCCAGGGCAAAGCGTGGCGGCCGTGTTGCTTTTGCCAGGCGATCAGACGCGGCGCGAAGGAACGAAGTTTGGGGTCGGATGGCATGAATCGAGTGTGCCAGAATCCGCGCATGAGTACGCCCACCCCCACCCTTTCAACCGCCAACCACGACCGCGACAGCGCCGGCATGACCTACGTCTATCCGGTTATCTCGCGGCGCGCCGGCGGCGTCTCGGTCGGCATCAATCTGAATCCCAACAACGCCTGTAACTGGCGCTGCATTTATTGCCAGGTGCCGAACCTGAGCCGCGGCGGCCCGCCGGCTATCGACCTGGCGCTGCTGGAAGAGGAATTGCGCCGCATGCTGGCCGATATCGTCGATGGCGATTTCATGGCGCGCGTGCCGGAACCGATGCGCCGCCTCAACGACATCGCCCTGTCCGGCAACGGCGAACCGACCAGCGCGCCGGAGTTTCCAGCGGCGGTGGAGTTGATCGGCCGCGTGTTGGTTGACTTCAAGCTTGCCGACTTCGGACTGAGCGGCAAGATCAAGCTGGTGTTGATCAGCAACGGCAGCCTGGCGCACAAGGCTTACGTGCAGGCCGGTTTGCGCAAAATGGCCGCGTTGAATGGCGAAGTCTGGTTCAAGTTCGACCGCGCCACGCGCGCCGGCCTGCATCTGGCCAACGACACCGAAACCGACCCGGAACGCCATTACCAGCGCCTGAAAAGCGTCGCCAACCTGTGCCCGACCTGGATGCAGACCTGCATGTTCGCGCTCGACGGCGTCGCCCCCGAAGCCGCCGAAATCGATGCCTGGCTCGCTCTGCTCACACGCGCCAGGGCCGAAAACCTGCCTTTGCGCGGGGTGCTGCTCTACGGTCTGGCGCGTCCTTCCCTGCAAGCCGAAGCGCCGCGACTGAGTCGCTTGTCGGAAGACTGGATGCGCGCGCTGGCAGCCCAGGTGGAAGCGTTGGGATGGACGGTGAAGGTGAGCGTCTGAACAGCATTCCCGTGACTCGGGCAGCAGTAATCTGGCACTAAACCGCCATCCGCACCGCATCTTCCACATCCACCGCCACCGGCCTTGAGACGCCGGGTTCCGGCATGGTGACGCCGACCAGGTTGTGCGCCATTTCCATCGTGATGCGGTTGTGGGTGATGAACAGGAATTGCGTCTCGGCCGACATCTTGGTCACCAGCGCGCAATAACGCTCGGTGTTGCTGTCGTCCAGTGGCGCGTCGACTTCGTCGAGCAGGCAGAACGGCGCCGGATTCAGGCGGAAGAAGGCGAACACCAGAGATAGCGCCGTCAACGCTTTTTCACCACCGGAAAGCAGGTGGATCGAGCTGTTTTTCTTGCCCGGCGGCTGCGCCAGCACGGTGAGGCCGGCATCGAGAATTTCCTCGCCGGTCAGTGTCAGTTGCGCCTCGCCGCCGCCGAATAGCTCGGTAAACAACGTCTTGAACTCGCGACTGACGCGGTCAAACGTGTCTTTCAAACGCGTGCGGGTTTCCGCATCGATGCGGCGGATGGCTTCTTCCAGCGTGGCGGCGGCGGTTTCCAGATCGAGCGATTGATCGTCCAGATATTGCTTGCGCTCCTGCGCCGCCTTGAGTTCGTCGAGCGCGGCCATGTTGACCGGGCCGAGCGCGTTGATATCGGTTTCCAGCCGGGTCAGTTCGGTTTTCAGCCAGGCCTCGCTACGGCCGCTCAGACCGGCGGCGTGCGCACGCGCTTCCAGATCGGCTTCATCGACCGCTTCCAGCTCTTCGGCATAGCGCGCCTCGTTGAGCTGGGCTTCCTGCAATTTCAGTTCAAAGCCGACCGCGCGCTCCTTGAGCGGCTCCAGCGCGCGTTCGCAAGTCAGGCGCGCGCTGTCCAGATCGCGCAGCGCGGCGTTGGCGCCTTCCAGCGCTTCGCGCACGGCGGTCAGCGCCGTCTCCGCTTGCTGACGCTGCGCCAGCGCCGCATCCAGTGCGGCCAGCGACGGGCTTTCCCGAGCCTGGTCGAGCTCGTTTTGCAGGCGATCATGATTGAGCACGAGATCGGCCAGCACAGCCTGCGCGCGTTGGCCGCGCCCGGCCAGATCTTGCAGGCGGGAGGCCAGCGAGCGCGCCTGGAAAGCGGCTTCCTGCGCTTCCCGCTCAACCCGGCGCTGCAACTCGCGCAGGGTCTGCAATTTCAGATCGACCTCGCGCCTCGCCTCGCGGGCTTCTTCAAACCGCTCGCGGGCAAGGTCGATTTCCAGCAAGGCCTCGCGCTGCCGTTCGCTGGCTTCGTTCCAGGTTTCTTCTTCCACGCCGAGCTGCGCGTAAATCTCGTTCAACTCGCGTTCGATCTGCGCGCGCCGGTCGGCGACGCGGCGCGCGGCTTCCTGCACGCGCACCAGGCTGACCTGCAACTGGTGGATTTGCGCTTGCGCCTGGCTGAGCTGGCTTTGCAGCGCCTCGCTCTGGCGGCGCGCGGTTTGCTGGGCGGCTTCGGCCTGAACGACCTCCTCGGCGATTTCCTCGACGCTGGCTTGCGCCAGATCGCTTTCCTCCCGCAAACGCTCGATCTCGCGCGCTCGCGCCAGCAAGCCCTGATGGCCCTTTTCCGGCGCATTGAAAATCAGGCTGTCGCGGCTGACGCGGTGGCCGTCGCGGGTGGCGATGAAGCCGCCCGGCGGCAGTTGGGCGCGGCGTTGCAGCGCATGTTGCAGGTTGTCGGTGGCGTAGGCCAGGGCCAGACGATCCGCCAGAAACCGCGCAACCAGCGGGTTTTCGGTGTGGATCAGATCGGCCAGCGCATGCAGATCGCCCTCCCCGGCCGGGGGCGAGGTCAAAGAATTTGTATCGGCTTCCAATGCTTCCGCGCCGGCCAGCGCCGGCAGCAACAACTCGAAACGCGCTTCCGGCGGGGTTTGCGTCCATTCGGTTTCCGCTTCCACCGCCAGCGCCGCCATGGCCTCGCCCAGCGCCGCTTCCACCGCGGTTTCCCAGCCGTCCTCGACGCGTATCGTCTGCCACAGGCGCGCGGCCGATTCCAGGCCCAGTCGCGCCAACCAGGCCGCGCCCTGGCTTTCCGATTTCTGCACGCCGGCCTGCAATTTGCTCAACGCGGCGGTTTCCGCTTCCAGTCGATGCAATTCGCGCCTGGCTTCGTCCTGCGCCTGCCGCGCCTGGCGCAAGCGCGCCTCGTGTTGCGGCAACTCGGCGCGCGCGGATTCCAGGTATTCGGCCAGGCGTTCGGCGCGTTCCTGTTCGGTTTCCAGCGCGATCTGCTGCTGCTCCAGCGCCGCTTCGTCGTTCTCGCTCAAGCGTTCCTGTTCCTGCAACAGACGCAACTCGCGCGCCTTGAGCTGTTCGATGGCCTTTTCGGCATGGGCGCGGTTGGTGTCTTCCAGTTGCGCGCTTTGCTCGCACTGGCTCATTTCGCGCTGCTGCGTGGCGACAGCGGTTTGCGCATCGCGCATCGCATTTTCGACATCCGGCAAGGCTACGCCCGCCTGCGCCGCGCGTTCGGCGAGGATTTCCGCCTGCTCCTCGGCGCGTTCCAGTTCGAGCTGGCTTTGCTCGCCGGCCGTCCGCGCGGCCTGCTGCTCGGTTTGTGTCTGGGCCTGGCGCTCTTGATTCAGGCGTATCTCGTTGGCCAGGCGCTCGCGCGTGGCGTGCAGGTGGCGCAGCTCCTGTTCCACCCGCGCCACTTCGCCGCTTTCGGCATAGAAGCGGGCTTGCGCCTGATTCAGGTTTTCGGTGGCTTCGAACTGAGCCAGACGCTGGCTTTCCTGTTCGGATTCCAGTCGGCGCAATTCGGCGGTCTTGGCTTCGATGTCGGTGCGGGCAGCTTCCATCTGGCGCGCCAGTTCGGCTTGCCGGGCTTGCGCCTCGCGTTTGCGGGTCAACGCCAACAACTGGGTTTTCAGCGTGCGGTCCGTGTCCAGCAGGAAGAACTGCCGCGCCACCTCGGCCTGCACGCCGAGTTTTTCCAGTTGCCGGCCGAGTTCCTCGCGAATATCGGACACCCGATCCAGGTTTTCGCGCGTGTCGCGCAAGCGGCTTTCGGTTTCTTTGCGGCGTTCCTTGTACTTCGAGACGCCCGCCGCTTCTTCCAGAAATCCGCGCAACTCCTCCGGCTTGGCCTCGATGATGCGCGAGATCATGCCCTGTTCGATGATCGCGTAAGCATCGCCGCCGAGGCCGGTGCCGAGGAATAGATCGGCCATGTCGCGCTTGCGGACCTGCACGTTGTTGATGTGATAACTGGAATCGCCGGCCCGGGTCAGCACGCGCTTGACCGCGATTTCGGCGTATTGCGACCACTGCCCGGCCGCCTTGCCGTCGCTGTTGTCGAACAGCAATTCGACCGACGCGCGTGATGCCGGCTTGCGCCCGGTGGAGCCGTTGAAAATCACGTCCTGCATGCTGGCGCCGCGCAACTCGCGCGCCTTCGACTCGCCCAGCACCCAGCGCACCGCATCGATCACATTCGATTTGCCGCAACCGTTGGGGCCGACGATGCCGGTGAGCTGCGCGCTGGCCGGCAATGTGACCGGATCGACGAACGATTTGAAGCCGGCGATGTGGATGTGTTTTAGACGCAAGGAGACGGGAGAAAGGAGATGTTTAGGGGGCGTTTATAATGCGCGCCGCGATTTTACGTTAACCCTCTAACTTTTTAGCTTGAACCGATGCCCAGCCAACCCGCAAAAACCCTGGAAACCTTCGATAACCCGCAACCGAAACGGGATTACCACATCCACATGGAGATTCCGGAGTTCACCTGTTTGTGCCCGAAGACCGGCCAGCCGGATTTCGCCACCTTGTATCTGGACTACATCGCCGACCGGCAGTGCGTCGAATTGAAGAGCCTCAAGCTCTACATCTGGTCGTTTCGCGAAGAAGGCCATTTCCACGAAGACGTCACCAACCGCATCCTCGACGATCTGGTGCGCGCCACCGACCCCCGTTTCATGCGCCTGACCGCCAAGTTCTACGTGCGCGGCGGCATCTTCACCAATGTCGTCGCCGAACACCGCAAAGCCGGCTGGGAACCGGCTCCGCGCGTGGAGTTGAGCGCGTTCCCGGCGAATTCGAATACAGCGGAGTCGTTGCCGCTTTAGCGGCTTACGAATCCGGCGCGCCCCTTGCGGGTACGCGGGGTTGAAAGCTTCAAAAGCCGCCACGTTTCGACGGTTTTTGTAGGTGCGAATTCATTCGCACAATTCATGGCTTCGATGCGAATGAATTCGCACCTACAAATGCCACTCCGATACAGCCCCAATTTGACGAGGTTTTGCCGTGTCTGACCGTCTAGCCGTGCTGCCGCAATATCTGTTGCCGAAACAGGCGCTGACCCGCCTGGCCGGTCGTTTCGCCTCCGCCCGCCTCGGCGGCGTCACCACCTGGGCGATCCGACATTTTGTCGCGCGTTACCGGGTCAACATGGCCGAAGCGGCGAATCCCGATATCGCCGCCTACCCCACGTTCAACGAATTCTTCACCCGCGCGTTGAAAGACGGCGCGCGTCCGATCAGCGACGCGCCGCTGATCTGCCCGGTCGATGGCGCGATCAGCCAGTTCGGCGCCATCGAGCAAGATCAGATTTTCCAGGCCAAGGGCCATCGTTACTCGACCACCGCGCTGGTCGGCGGCGATGCGCAATTGGCGGCGCAATTCCAGGATGGGCATTTCGCCACGCTCTACCTGAGCCCGCGCGACTATCACCGCATCCACATGCCGGCGGCCGGACGCCTGACCCGCATGATCCACGTGCCCGGCGACCTGTTCTCGGTCAACCCGACCACGGCGCGTGGCGTGCCCGGCCTGTTCGCGCGCAACGAGCGCGTGGTCTGCGTGTTCGAAAGCGCCACCGGCCCCTTCGTGCTGGCGCTGGTCGGCGCGACCATCGTCGGCTCGGTCGCCACCCCCTGGCATGGCGTGGTCACCCCGCCGCGCTCGGGCGAACCGCGCGAATGGCGCTATGACAAAGAGCGCATCGAACTCGCCCAGGGCGAAGAGATGGGCCGCTTCCTGCTCGGCTCGACCGTGGTCATGCTGTTTCCGAAGGGACCGCTGGCGTTCAATCCGGCTTGGCAAGCCGGTGGGGCGGTGCGACTTGGCGAGGCGAGGGCGATAGCGCGCTACGCGCATCAGGTCGGGCGGAAACGCGCAGCGCCTTCCGCCGAATGTGCCGTCAAATGGCGGAAGGCGCACCGCTTTTCCGCCCTACACAGGCTTGAT
>JAUYET010000073.1 GCA_030691265.1 Pseudomonadota bacterium | reverse complement strand
TTGCCCAGGCATGTTCGCCGTGCCTGGCAATGATGTATTTCGAGATGTCGGCCATCACGTCCGTGGCCAGATCCCAGGGCACCGGCGTGAGTTTGCCGCCAACGCGGATCATCGGATGCTGCAAGCGTTCGCGGGTGCGGGTTTCCGGGTTGAAGCACTTTTGCGCCAGGGTGCCGCCGCGAATCGAGTGGTTGCCGCCGACGTTCACCACCGTCGCGTCCTTGTCCGGCAGCACCAGCACATGGTGCGGTTTGCCGTTATGGCTGACCACGGTGTGCTGGGCGGGACTCGCCCACACGCCCATCATGGTCTGATGGGGGAAGTCGGTCTTCATGGCGTTTTCGGAGGCTTTGGCGCCGCCGTCTTTTCCCACCGGCCAGCGGTAAACCTTGTAGCCGCAGGCGATGGTGCAGTAGTCGCAGGCGGTGGTCAGCACGTCGGCGTTTTTGGGGGGCAGCGGCACCCGATCCACGGCTTTCACCGGTTCGGGCAGTTGCGGGGTTGCTTTTGAATTCCAGAGTTTGCTCATCATTTATCTCCTCAGGCGCGGCCGGTATTGGCGGCATAACCGTAGATCAATCCCATCACGCCGGTGGCGTAAATGTCGTCGCCCTGCACTTCCAAAACGATCTGGGGCAGGCTCTCGGTGGCGTGTCCCGACACCACCATGCCGTGGCGGGTCAAGTCGAAGGTGGTCAAGTGCAGCGGGCACGGCCCCAGCACCTGATGCTGCGCCTTGTAGGCGCCGTTCAGCGGCCCCCCCATGTGGGTGCGTTGCTGGTTGAAGGCCACCACGTCCTTGTGCGGCCCGACGCCGCCGCCGGCGGGAGCGCCCAGCTTGACCAGGACGTTATGCACATCGGCGTAGGGATAGGAAAACTCCAGCGGCATCCCCTCCTTCAGCGCGGAGAGACTGCCGATTTTGGTTCTCGCATACCCGGCCTTGAGCGCGTGCAAGGGTGCCGCCAGCGACATGCCGGGCAGCGTGGCCATCGCCACCAACGCCCCTCCCGTAAGCAGGAACTGGCGGCGACTCATGCAGGCGCGGTCACCGTCCTCGTGTCCATCTTTGGAATGGTCGTCATGCAATAATTGATTGTCGATATTCATGTCAGGCTCCTATTTGGCTGAGGTCTTCATCGGCTCGTAAGGCGGCAGCTTGGGCGCCTCCATGAGCAGCGGCTTGTCCATCGAAAGCGCTTCGAGGAAGGCCACCAGGTCTTTCTTCTCCGGGTCGGTGAGTCCCAGCGGCTTGACCAGCGCTGTTTTGTTCGGCCCCGCGCCGCCGCCCTTGTTGTAGAAGTCCACCACCTCGTCCAGAGTGTAGAAAATGCCGTCGTGCATGAAAGGCGCGGTATATTTCAGTTCGCGCAAGGAGGGCGTCCTGAACTTGTTCACGTCCTTGGGGTTTTTGGTGATGTAATACAGCCCCAGATCAAGGTCGGCGCCCCGGTAGGATTTTTCATCCACGCCCTTCTGGTAGTGTTCCCAGCGGTGGGTGATCTGGTACAGCGGTTCGGATTTGAACACCTCGTTTTCCGGCACGCCCAGCGCGTAGAACTTCTGGTCGGAAGCCAGCGGCCCGTTGTGGCACTGGATGCACCCCGCCTTGCCGTTGTAGAGCGACATGCCGCGCAACTGGGAGGCATTGAGCGCTTTCTTGTCACCGTTCATGTAGCGGTCGAACGGCACCTGTTTGGCATCCGAGACGATGGTGCGCTCGAAGGCGGCAATGGCCTGGTAAGCGTTGAACATGCGCGGCCAGTCGCTGCCGAATACCTGTTTGAAGTCCTTGACGTACTCGGGGATGAAGCGCAGGCGCATTTCCATCAGCGACGGGTCGCCGTTGCCGGCCACGTTGCCTTCCGCCGCCGATGGCGCCTGACCCTCCAGGCTGGTGACGCTGCCTTCCCAGAACAGCTTGTTGTAATAGGCCGAGTTCAGCACCGTCTGGGAATTGCGCCAATGCGTGGTGCCAGGGTAACCGCGCGAGATTTCGCCGGCATCGCCCCAGCCCTTGGATGGCTCGTGGCACACCACGCAGGGCGAACTGGCGTCGCCGCCGAGACGGCTGTCCCAGAACAGCTTCTTGCCCAGTTCGGTCTTGGCCGCGCTCATCGGGTTGTCTTTCGGGATCGGCGGCGGCGGCAACGGCCCCAGCGGCGGGAAAGCCGCCTTGGAACCTGCAATAGCCAAACCTCCGGTAATCGAAACCAGCGCCACGCCGGCGGCGATGGCGGTGAGATATTTGGTGGTACGCGAAGTCATGATGTCCTCCTCAATTCTTGCCGAACGTCCGCGCCTGGTAGGCGGGCATTTTGGGTGCTTCGACCACGACACGGTCGCCCGAGAGCGATTCGAGGAAAGCCACCAGCGCCTTCTTCTCGGCATCGTTCAAGCCCAGCGCCTTCAGCTCGCTGCGCTGGTTAGCATGTTCACTTTGGCCGCCGCCCCGGTTATAGAACTCCACCACGTCATCCAGCGTCTTCAACATGCCGTTGTGCATGTAGGGCGCGGTGTATTTCAGGTCGCGCAGGCTGGGGGTCAGGAACTTG
>JAUYET010000070.1 GCA_030691265.1 Pseudomonadota bacterium | reverse complement strand
ATTCCACGGTCCACTTGACAGCTCTACGCTTTACTCACAAAGCATGACATCCGCAACCGCTTCTACATTACAATTTCAACCGTCCTGCCTGGGGGAGTTTGGGTGGCCATAAGTGGGGGAGTTTGAAGTGGCCATCGGGGTCATCGACTGTCCGTGTGGTCCCGCCGCCTACTCGCGGCTTTCAATGTTCGGCCCTTCGGTTCGTGCCGACACCTACTATGGCCTCTGCTGACTTCTGCATGAGCCTCCCGACACCTCTCGATGTCGGTAGCACGGAGGTTCCCCCTCGGCACCCATGCAGATCTCCCCGGGTATGACGCACCCACCTTCACGCTTATGCCTGTCGGATTTACGTCACGGCGTTCCGTACAAGTTTCTGGCTTCACAGATATTGGCCTGCTCACCCCGCCGTGCCGCCTCGTATCCGCTTCCTGTTCGTCAGGCCAGCGCTTTGCCTTCAGCTTCCTCCAGATTTCCAGTCGCCCAGAACACCCTTGCCGTTCGGCTAACTTCCCCTTGTCGGGCGAGTAGAGGACTTCCACCTCCAAGTGAGTGCGCCCTGCCGGGCGCACCATGAAAAACGGCCACCCGAAGGTGGCCGTTCAAGATACTGCTTTCTGACCCCAATTATTTCTTACTAGGACCGCAAGGTATCAGAAGCTGTGATTGATGCCGCCTTGAAGGGAGCGCCAATCGCTCACACCAGCGGCATTGATCTTGTTGTCAAACGTGCCGTAGTTGACGTACAGATTCGTACGCTTGGACATAGCATGACCGTAACCCAGACCCCAGAAGTTCTGATCGGCGTTTGTAACGTTCCTGTCGTTCATCTTGCCCCACTGGAGCCGCACCGTACCCGCAGCGCCCACAGGAGCCTTGACACCCAGATAGGTCACAGCGTTGTCTGCGCCGCCGTTGCTGACCTTGTTCGTCAGGTGACCACCCTGAACCGACACCACGCCAAAGTTATACCCGGCGGTAAGAGCGTTGCGGCGCTGATCGGTGCCTGTTGCTTCAGTGACAGTGACTTTCTCATAACCGTAACCAACAGCGACGGGGCCATTCGCGTAGCGAAGGCTTAAGCCGGTCGCTTGGTCATTTTTCTTGGTTACATTGGTTGTGTTCTCGGTGTTGGCGTCCCACATGATCGCAGCGGTGAAGCCGCTCATGCTGGGCGAATCGTAGCGAATGGAGTTGTTCCGGCGAACCGAGGTATTGCCACCGATGATATTTGCAGCAGAGCCGGCGCCCGCATACATGAAGGTGTCGCCGGCGGCCGCTACGTTAAAAATCGGAGAGTACTGACGACCCAGGTTTACCGAACCAAAGTTGCCCGACAGGCCAACGGTCAAGGAGCGATCACCGAGCATGGTTGCTGTGTTCGCGGCCCCTGCGGCCGGGGCTAGTGTGGTCGGGGCATCCGTCCCAAGGCCAGTCTCAACCATGAAGTTTGCAGACATGCCGCCGCCCAAACTTTCGGACCCCTTGAAGCCAAGACGGGAAGTCATATAACCGCCAGAAACACCGTTATAGCGTGTGATGTTGTTTGCCGCAGTGACGTCGCCAGATACCGTGCGCGATTCCATGGCGGTATCGATGATGCCGTAGACGGTCACGTTAGACTGAGCGAAGGCGCCGCTCGAAACCAGGCCGGCGATGGCCAGAGCGATAATTTTCTTTTGCATAGATTTCTCCAAAAAGAGAGTTGGTTTTAACAGGTTGCAATGACACCACGTGGTCGGTCACTGCTTGCTGCCACTGCCCGAATCCGGGAAGCTGGGAGCATTCTGCGTTACCGCCGTGCGACAGACAATCATCGACATGTTTTTCATGCACCCCGATGGTGATTTTGTGGTTTTCCCGCAACATGTCAGCGGCTGCGTGAATTTCGGTGAAACCTGGCGGTTTGAAAATCACCGTCTCTGCGGGCCATGACGGGTACGAGCGAAGCCATTTCCTTACGACGGCATTGAGCATGCATTCGCGCTAGGCGCGAAGGAAGAAGGACCAGAAGGGCTTCTTGACAATATTCAACCGAAGAAAACGTATGAAGAAAACGCACCATTTTCAAACCGCCAAATTTGGGCGACTTTCAGAACGCCGCTGACAGCAACACAAAAATCTCGCATTCGTGAGCAGAAAACTCTTTGTCCTAATGCCAAGAAATCGGGAAATTTCATTCCATCCTCGCCGCTCACTAAAACTGACCCACATGTGCTCATAAAAGCGGACCCGGCAAATGCGCGGTCGTTAGCCGGGAAAGGGGTCAAGGGGACCGTGGAATAAATGCGAACGTGGTAAGCCAGCGGGATATGCGCGGGAGGTCAATCGCTCGCGTTTATGCCGCGAAAGCCCCTTGACGCCTTGGACGGCGGATACACTGCGGCAACGGTCGGGGATGGGGGTTTTCCATCCCCGGGGGTTGCCTCACGGCGAGTGCGGGGTGCGGGGCGGCGCCCCGCATAGCGGTGGTTCAGTTCGTCGGCGAGTCGGAAACGATCAGGACGCCTTCTTGCTGCGCGCTTTGGTAGAAGGAGCGGAGGTGCGCAAGGAAGGGCCGTCGAAACGCAAGGTAATGCAACGATGCTGGAACTGATCGATCAGGGCATCGACCAGAGGCTTGTTGTTGAACAGCGGATACCAGTCGGCCGGCTCAAGATTGGTGGTCAGGATGGTCGATACGCGGTCATAGCGCTGATCCATGAGGCGGAAGAACGCATTGGACTGCTCGGGCTTGAGGGAGAGATATCCCAGTTCATCAATCGCCAGCGGCTGAATCCGCGCCAGCTGAACCAGCAGTTTGGTGGTGGAGCGATCTGCCAGCGAGGCATACAACTCATCAAGCAGCACCTGCGCGTTATAGAAGCGCCCGGGATGGCCACTCAGACAGGCTTCGCGCAGAAGCGCGATCGCGATACCGGTCTTGCCCGTGCCCGGCGGACCGACGATCAGGATATTTTCGTGTCGGCGCAGGAAATCCAGACCGGCCAGTGCCCGGATCTGGGCGCGATCGACGCTGGGTTGGCGCTCGAAGGGGAACGTCGCCAGCGTCCACGGCCAGGGCAGCTTCGCCTGGGCCAGGCGATACGCCAGCCGTTTCTCGCGGCAGCGAGCGATCTGTGCAGCGAACAAACGCTCGATCACCTCGACCGCCGGCGTCCCTTCGCGCTCGGCGCGTGCCAGCTCCTCCTCGAGGACAGCGGCGATGCCAGGCAAACGCAAGGCCGCGAGTTGGGTCGGGAGCGCCTCACGCATCCTCATCCCCGAGCGCAAAGAAATTGCCAGCCACGTGCTGCAAGATGAGTTTCTCAAGACGGCCCAGATCGTACAAGCCATAGTGAGCGGCCTGGTGGATCGCCGCCAGGAAGGCATCCGCCGGATAGGTGGTGCGCCAGCGCAAGCCGGCGGATCGTAGTCGATGAAAGTTCGATACAGAGAAGAAATGGCGAATTACTCTGACCCCGAGTCATGCGTTACATATCGTGAGGTGTGTGGCGAAGCGTTGGCAGGGGCGCCGTGCTCTACCGACTCCTGACTCGCCGCTTCGGCCTCTTGGGTGAAGCCATTCAAACTCGTCTGGACAATGCCACGTTGGAGCATCTCGAACAGTGGACCGACAACATCCTGGACGCCGCGTCGCTGGAAGACGTGTTCAAGGAAAGCTGAACCGCAATAACGAGGTCGGCTGTCGGCGCGCGCCAATAGCCAGCCGGAGGCAGTCGGGCTGATTCCTGCGCCGTGGGATAAGTTGGCGCATTTTGGGTGGTATGCGGCGCTGGCGGGGTTGTTGATGGTGGCGTTCGGGCGTCGCGCTTGGCCGTGGATTCTTGCGGGGATGTTGCTGCTGGCGGGGTGGGACGAGTGGCATCAGTTTGCCTTGCCCGGCCGCCATCCTGGTCTGGAGATTTATGAGGGAGTGTGGGGGCTGCGAGGTGAATCTTGCAAAAACGCTATTGATTGAGTATTTTTACTCAATACTATGAGCAAATAAAGGAGGTCCATGTACGTCCGTGACCAGCTTGCCGTCCTGTCTGCCCGTCTCCAGCAGGCACGCCAATTCTTGCAAATCCTTGCTGGGCCGCGTCAGGTTGGCAAAACCACCCTTGCACGGCAGGCCATGGCTGCCTTTGGCGAGCAATCGCACTACGCCAGCGCCGATCTGCCCGCCGCGCCTGATGCGGGCTGGATTGAGCAGCAGTGGCGACTGGCTCGGCTGATGCTGGCGCAAGGTCCGGCACTGCTGGTGCTGGACGAGGTGCAGAAGATTCCGCGCTGGTCAGAAGCCGTCAAAATGCTGTGGGATGAAGACAGCTTTGCCGGGCGGCCCTTGCAGGTCGTGCTACTGGGTTCTTCGCAATTTCTGATGCAGCAAGGTTTGCGCGAAAGCCTGGCAGGGCGATTCGAACTCATCCGCGTTTCTCACTGGTCATTCACTGAGATGCGGGCAGCCTTTGGTTGGGATGTGGACCGTTATGTCTATTTCGGCGGTTACCCCGGCGCAGCTGCCTTGGTTGAAGACGAATTCCGCTGGAAAGGCTATGTGCTGGACTCAATCATCGAGCCAACGATCTCCCGCGATGTTCTGCAGATGGCGCGCATTGACAAACCCGCGCTGCTTCGCCGCCTGTTCGTACTTGGTTGCAGTTATTCCGGACAGATTCTTTCCTATCAGAAGATGATCGGGCAGCTACAGGATGTCGGGAACACCACGACCTTGGCGCACTATTTGTCGCTGTTGGGGGGTGCCTGGATGTTGACCGGGTTGGACAAGCATGCTGGCGATAAGGCCCGTAGCCGGGCCGCCAGCCCTAAGTTGCTGGCGCTCAACACGGCGCTTATTTCCGCTCAACTCTCCCAAAGTTTTGCAAGTGCGCGCCAAGACGGTGAGCTTTGGGGCCGTCTGGTCGAATCCGCTGTTGGTGCGCATTTATTGAACAATGCAGCACCGGGCATGGGGGTCACCTACTGGCGTGAACGCAATCAGGAAGTGGACTTCGTTCTGCGACATGGCGATAAGGTAGTCGGCATCGAGGTCAAGAGTGGGCGTAGCAAGGGAGCCCTGGCCGGTTTGCAGACCTTTACCAACACCTTCAATGCGCGCCCCGGCCTACTGGTGGGAACGGGGGGCGTACCTTTGGAACAGTTTCTGGCGATGGCGGTGGAGCGCTGGCTGGAATGAACGACGAAAAGGCTGTGGCATGTGGATTGAGACTGAGGTTTTGCCAGTGCAAAAAATCACTTTCCATCCACGTGAACCGGATGTGGTTTTGTCTGAAGGAGAACTTGCCGATATGTTGCGGACGGATTGATTTGTGGCTGTGCGCTATTCTTGGCTGTGGATGCGGGGCTGCCTTCATCGACGCCCGCCGAGCTTGTTTTTCTTGAACAGCGTGTCGCTGAAGACGATGCAGCGCCGGATAACGTGATTCCTTGGGAGAGCATCAAGGCTGAAGCTGCCGAGCGTTGGCGGAGGTGAGTCGAACGCTGGTTTTTCGCAAGGTTGCCAGGTGAGAATTCGACGCTGCAGCCGATTGGTATGAACGCGAGCGTGCTGGCTTGGGCGCATCGTTTCTCCAGGAAATTGAGGCCTTGCTTGGATTGGCGATCGAAAATCCTGTGTTTTTCCCGATTGTTTTGGGTGATGTTCGTCGGGCCGTTTGCCGGCGTTTGTCGGCGCACGCCGACAGGGCGGGCTGATTCCTGCGCCGTGGGACAAGTTGGCGCACTTTGGGTGGTATGCGGCGCTGGCCGGGTTGTTGATGGTGACGTTTGGGCGTCGCGCCTGGCCGTGGGTTCTGGCGGGGATGTTGCTGCTGGCGGGGTGGGGCTGAGCCATGCGGCTTAGGTTGATATGATTGACAACAGTTCTTTGTGTTGATAAAAACATCAACATGAAAGCTGAGTTGCTCTACCGCTTCGAGCAGGATTTTGATGACGGCGCCATGGTGCGCATGGTGATCTGGGAGGTGCCCAGGCCAGTTCCGCCCTCGGAGCATCCAAACAAGTATCGGCTGGTCTATCTGGAAAATGGCATACGCGTAATCGGCTTTGACAATGAGCGAGGCAAGGGCGATCCCCGTCATGACGGGGATACGCAATCACCCTATTGCTTCGTGGACGTGCCGACGCTCATCAAGGACTTTATCGACGCAGTCAGGCAGAGGAGAAAAGCATGAGAACACTGACGATCAGAATTCAGCCCGACGTAATGGCTACCCTGGAGCAGGCAGGGCAACAGTTCATCCAGGCCTGGCATTCTGGTGAGTACGCTGGGGAATTCATGAGCTTTGAGTCCCCTGCCAGTTTGTTCCGCTTGCTCACGCCCGCACGCTGGGGCGCCCTGGAGGCGCTGCAAAGGGCCGGACATTGTGGTTTGAGAGAACTGGCACGCCGTCTTGACCGCGATGCCAGCGCGGTGCATCGCGACATGACGGCGCTGATCGAGCGCGGATTGGTCGAGAAGGATGAGAACGGCCGCCTCTTCGTGCCATTTAGCCGCATCCACGCCGAGTTCGACCTGGCGAAAGCGGCCTAGGGTGCGGGAGAAGAATAATGAAACCCTCTGTTGTGCTTGATCTTAAGCGAGCCACTGTGCGCGAGATGGCAAGCCGTTTCCATGCTGCTAACCCGCGGATTTTCGGTTCTGTACTGCACGGTACGGATAAGGACGGCAGTGATCTCGATCTGCTGGTAGATGCATTGCCAGGTGCGACGTTGTTCGATCTCGGCGGACTGCAAGTTGAGTTGGAGGCATTACTTGGCGTGCCGGTTGATCTACTCACGCCAGGCGACTTGCCGCCTAGGTTCCGCGATCAGGTGCTTGCAGAGGCGGTGGCGGTATGACCGATAACCGGCTGCCTGATTACCTAGACCACATCCGGCAAGCGGCTGAAGACGCGTGCAGTTTTGTCGATGGCCTGAGCAAGAAGGATTTGCTTGCCGACCGGCGCACCCAAAGCGCTGTCGTTATGTGCCTAGCAGCCTGTCGGGCTTTGGTCGTCGATAGCGAGAATCGACCCCAGCGAGGCCAGTTTTTGCCGGATTTGCCGGCCCATAGCCCGGCTATGGGCCAAAAAGCCGGTGAAAAATGGGCCGCTGCGGTCGCTTCGCAGCCGACAATTCCAAAGTCCGACAGGCTGCTAGTGGTGATTGGCGAGGCGGCGACGAAGGTAATGGATGGGTATCCCGAGTTTTCAAATCAGGCATCCTGAGATTCTGTGGCGCAGCATGCGTGGAATGCGTAACCGGATTGCGCATGGCTACTTTGAGATCAACCTTGATGTGGTGTGGGATACCGTGCAGACGGCGTTGCCGGAATTGCTGGGACGCCTGCATGAGGTTGGCAATGATCACGATGAAAACGTGGACGATGCTGCAAATGAGCGCTAACGCTAATCCAACGTCTGCCCGGCACTCGGGTAGCGTGCTGGGCGTGCATCTTGTCGTGGGACGCCGCGCCGATACGCTTGCTTGGCTGGGCGCGCGTGCGCGAGAGCCGCTATGTGACGATCTGCAATGTGCATGTGGTGGTGAGTGCGTCGCAGGATGCGGGTTACCGCGAGATCATCAACGGTTCGGATATGGCTACGCCAGACGGTGCGCCGGTGGCGTGGATGTTGCGCCACCTGGGGTTTGCTGGGCAGCAGCGTATCAGCGGCCCGGATCTGATGTGGGCGTTGTGCGAGCGTTGCGCGGCGGAGAAGCTGCCGGTGTATTTCTATGGCAGCACCGAGGCCACATTGCAGGCCTTGGATGAGCATTTGCGCGAGGCGTTTCCGGGCTTGGTGATCGGCGGGCTGGATTCGCCGCCGTTCCGGCCCTTGTCTGCCGAGGAGGATGCGGCGGCGGTGGGACGTATCAATGCCAGCGGGGCGGGGATCGTGTTCGTCGGCCTGGGCTGCCCGAAGCAGGAGCGCTGGATGGCGGAGCATCGCGGCCGGGTGAATGCGGTGATGATCGGCGTCGGCGCGGCGTTCGATTTTCACGCCGGCAAGGTGACGCGCGCGCCGCGCTGGATGCGCGACAACGGCCTGGAATGGCTGCACCGCCTGGTGTCCGAGCCGCGTCGCTTGTGGCGGCGTTATCTGGTGACCAATACCTTGTTCATTCTGGGCGCGGCCAGGCAGTTGTTGTTTGGCGGCAAATAGCGTCGGCAAAGGATTGCCGACCTTTGGTCACTATTCGATTCAGAGATGACAAGTTCTGCGAAGAATCTCACGCATTTGTAGCCTGGATGCAGCGCAGCGGTATCCGGTGTCGGGGCGCGGTTAAAACCTGAACGGCCTGAATCTGTCTACGTGGGCGGCTGGAGGCTTACCTTGTAGGTGCGAATGAATTCGCGCCTACAGACATCTCGCAACACATTGAATCGTAATGAATTCATCCGTCAACTGAGGTTTTCGGGTTGAAAACATGAAGCGCCTTTTTGTTTCAGCAGCTTCACTCCAGCCCATACCGCTTGATCCGCCGCCAGAGCGAAACCCGGTCGATGCCGAGGATGTCGGCGGCCTGGTTGCGGTTGCCGCCGGTGTAGGCCAACACCTGGGCGATGTGGGTGGCCTCGTTCTTTTCCAGCGTGTGCAGTTCACCGCTTACCGCTGAGATCACCCGCACCGTGAGGCTGCGCAGGCTTTCCGGCAGGTGGGCGAGTTCGAGCAATTCGCCGCGCGCCAGCGCCACCCCGCGTTCGATCAGATTGGCGAGTTCGCGCACATTGCCGGGGTAGTCGTAGCGACTGAGCAGGCGCAGCGCGTCCGGGGCGATGTCGGCGACCGGCTTGCCCATCGCCAGGGCGAATTTCTTCAGGAAATAGAACGCCAGCAAGGGCACGTCGTCGCGCCGTTCGCGCAATGGCGGCAGCGCGAGGTTGACGACGTTGAGGCGGAAAAACAGGTCGGCGCGGAAACGGCCGCTCGCGACACTTTCCTGAAGATCGCGGTTGCTGGCGGCGATGAAGCGCACATCGATCGCCACCGGCTCGGTGCCGCCGACGCGCATCAGCTCGCGCTCCTGCAGGACGCGCAGCAGCTTGACCTGCATGGCGGGCGACATTTCGGTGACTTCGTCGAGGAACAGGGTGCCGCCCTCGGCGATTTCGATGAGGCCGCGCTTCTGCCGGTCGGCGCCGGTGAAAGCGCCTTTCTCGTGGCCGAACAGTTCGTTGGCGAGCAATTCCTCCTGCAGCGCGCCGCAGTTCACCGCGACGAATGTGGCAAACCCGCGGCTGCCGGCGCGACCGCTATGGGTATGGACATAGCGCGCCAGCAATTCCTTGCCGGTGCCGGATTCGCCGGTGACCAGCACACTGCAGTCGGTCGGCCCGATCTGGCGCGCGGTATCGAGCAAGCGCAGCATCGCCGCATCCTGAGTGACGATGTTGAGGCCGCCCTCGTAGCCCTCGATACGCCGCTTCAGGGCGCGGTTTTCCCTTTTCAGCAGCACCACGTCGAGCGCGCCCTTGACCACCTGGCGCACTTCGTCGAGGCGATAGGGCTTGGCGATGTAGTGGAAGGCGCCTTCCTTCATCGCCTCGACGGCGGAGTCCAGCGTGGCGTGGCCGGTGATGACAATGACCTCGCAGTCCGCCTGTAACTCGCGCGCGCGACGCAGCACCTCCATGCCGTCCACACTCTTCATGCGCAGGTCGGTGAGCACCACATCGAATTCGTGCTGCTGCAACTCCTTCAGCCCGGCCACACCGCTCTGGCAGGCGGTGATTTCGTAGCCTTCCTTGCGCAGCAGGTGGGAAAGGGTTTTCAGGGCGGCGGCTTCGTCGTCGACGACCAGGATGCGGGCGGGGTTCATGCTGAATGTTTCCGTCGTAGGTGCGAATTTATTCGCACAGTCCAGCGCTTATGTGCGAATGAATTCGCACCTACAAAGACGCCAATCGAGGCATCCGGGTTCATGGCTGGCCTCCGCACGGCAACCACAACGTGAAACACGCGCCGCCGCCGGGCAAGCTGGTCACGGCGATGGCGCCGCCGTGTTCCTGCACGATCTCGGCGACGATGTAGAGGCCGAGGCCGGTGCCCTCGCCCGGCGCGCGGGTGGTGAAGAAGGGGTCGAAGACCTGGCCGATGCGCTCGGTGGGAATGCCGGGGCCGTCGTCGCGAAGGCGGATGAGCACCGCGCGCGCCGCGCTGACCGGCGCGCCCAGCACTTGCGCCCGCCCCATCGCCATGTCATGCGCCAGCTCGGCCGGCGGCCAGTCGTGCGGCGCGACGGCGGCGGCCTCGATATGGATATGCACGCTTTTCCCGCCGGCATCGAGCGCGTTCTGGATCAGGTTGATGAACACCTGCTGCATCCGCTGCGGGTCGATGCAGAGCATGAGTTCGGCCGCCACGTCGAAGCTGACGGTGTCGTCCGCGGGCAGGCGCGGGCGCAGCAGCAGCAGGCTCTTTTCCAGCACACCCAGCAGCGGGGTGGGAAGGCTCTCATGGCCGGGGCGGCGGCTGTAATCGAGCAGGGTGCGCACGATCTGGCGGGCGCGTTCGGTTTCGTCGTCGATCTGCTGGAGCCAGGAACGCAACTCCGCGCGCGCCGTTGCTGGCAAAGACAACGGCAGCGATTCGATTTCCTCCAGCGCGATCTGGGCGGCGCCGGAAATGTTGCCGAGCGGATTATTGAGTTCGTGCGCCACGCCGGAGGCCAGCGTGCCCAGCGAGGCGAGCTTTTCCGATTGCAGCACCAGGCGGCGGTGCAATTCGAGCTCTTCCAGCATGTGATTGAGCGCCTGGGTGAAGGAGACGATCTCGCGATCCTTCGACACCATCGAGAAGGCGCGGAATTCGCCATGCGCCAGAGGTTCGACTTGTTTCTCCAGTTGCCGCAACGGGCGCACCACCACGCGATACAGCACCTGGCCACCGGCCAGCGCCAGCAGTACCAGCACCCCGACCGACCAGAGCAGCGCGTGGCGCGACTGCCGCATGCTGCCGCTCAAGGTGGCGCGCTCGCGCTGCGCCAGGCTCTCGCTGCGGGTCAGAATCTCGTGGCCGGCGCCGCGCAAATCGGCTTCGGCCCGCGCGTCGTCGTCGAGCAGGCGGCGATAGCGCGTCAGCGACCGGGCAAGTGCGAGCAGTTCGTCGGGCGCCGCCAGTTCGGCCATGACCGCGCGATCCTTTACCAGCCGCTGTTCCAGTTCGACCGCCAGATCGTGCGCGGCGTCGAGTTCAGCCTGGGCGCGGTAGAGGAAAAAGTTCTTCTCGTGCCGGCGCATCTCCTGGGCGGTTTCCTGGAACGCGGCGATCGCCACCCCTTCGGTCATGCGCTGTTCCAGGAAGTGCAAGCTGGCCGAGGCGAACAGCACGAAAGCGCCGACGCCAAGCGCCAGGGCGAGGTAGATATAGGTGATCTTGCTGCGGATGCTGGACATGTCGTGTTTCAGTCTGGAAACATGTTTCAAATACTAAACGTTTGTGAAGATTCGTTCTGAATCAGTTACTTATACTAATCGCCTGGGAGAGCGTTTCAAAACAGAAACATTTTTCAATCGGCAGTAAAAATACTTATTCCTGAAAAAACAACAGGTTGCGAATTTATTGCCGATGGCATGGCGCTTGCGATAGGTGACCTACCTATCACTGGAGAACCTGCTCATGAAGACCCTGGCCAAGCAACTCAAGCAAGCCCTCAACGCCCTTTCTTATGCCGACATCGGCGAACGGGTCGGACGCCGTGAAAAATACGCCGCCCTCTACCCCTCCGAGGCGCAACCGGTTACGCCGCCCGCCGCCCCGTCGAGCAAGTGGATTGCCCTGGGCGTCGGCGACACCCTGCCGGCGCCGGTCATGGCCTATGTCATCGGCGCCTGCCAGCGTATGCAGGCCAATCTGTTGCTGATCGGCGACGACGCCATGCGCGTGCGTGCGCTGCTGGCCGAGCACCTGCCGAACCTGCGCGGCATCGACTGCAAGACAGAAGAAGTGGCGAGCGCCTCCACAGCCTCCGTTCTGCGCGCCATGAATTTGTATCGCGGCCTGATCTTCGCCGTGTCCGGCAGCGAGGACGACCCCCTGCGCCCGTTCCTGCGTACCCGGCGAGCCCCGCGCACGCCGGTGCCGGTCGTGCTGGTCAGCGAGAAAACGCCCGCTGCTCCGCACCAACCCGCACCCCATTTCGCATTCTCAGCATGAATATGCGCAGCCCGTCGCCGGCCTCTATTCACTCCACTTCGCAATCGAATCCATCTAAATGAACCTACGACGCATAGATCAACTCCCCCGCTGGGCGCGGCCGCTGGCGCCATTTCTCGCCTGGCTGCCGCGCGTCAATCGCGGCACCGTCAAGGCCGATGCAATGGCCGGCCTCACCGGCGCCCTGGTCGCCCTGCCGCAAGGCGTGGCGTTCGCCACCATCGCCGGCATGCCGCCGGAATACGGCCTCTACGCCGGCATGATCCCGGCGGTCATCGCCGCCCTGTTCGGCTCGTCCTGGCATCTGGTCTCCGGCCCTACCACGGCGGCGTCCATTGTCTTGTTCTCGGTGCTGTCGCCGCACGCCGAACCGGGTAGCGCGCAATACGTCAGCCTGGCGCTGACGCTGACCTTCCTGGTCGGCCTGATCCAGGTCGCCATGGGATTCGCCAAGCTGGGCAGCCTGATCAATTTCATCTCGCATTCGGTGGTCACCGGCTTTACCGCCGGCGCGGCGATCCTCATCGCGACCAACCAGGTCAAGCATTTCACCGGCCTGAGCATCCCGCGCGGCACCTCATTTACCGATACCTGGAGCCTGGCGCTCAGCCATGTCTCAGACATCCATATCGGCGTGTTCGCGGTGGGCCTGGCGACGCTGCTGCTTGGCATCGCGGTGAAACGCTGGGCGCCGAAATGGCCGTACATGATCGTCGCCATGCTCGGCGGTTCCGCCCTGGCCGCTGTGCTCACCACCTGGAAAGGCGTTGAACTGGCGACGGTGGGCGCGCTGCCCGATGTGCTGCCGCCGCTGTCCGCGCCCAGCCTGGATAGCGAAAGCATCCGCGCCGTGGCCTCCGGCGTGGTGGCGGTAACCCTGCTGGCATTGACCGAAGCCGTCTCCATCGCACGCTCACTGGCGGCCCGATCCGGCCAGCATGTGGACGGCAACCAGGAGTTTGTCGGCCAGGGGCTGTCCAACCTGTTCGGCAGTTTCTTCTCCGGCTACGTCGCCACCGGCTCCTTCAACCGCAGCGGTGTCAACTACGCCGCCGGGGCGAAGACGCCAATCGCCGCGATGCTCGCCGGCATCTTCCTGCTGGTGCTGGTGTTGTTCGTGGCGCCCTGGGCGCAATACCTGCCCAACGCGGCCATGGCCGGCATCCTGTTCCTGGTGGCCTGGGGTCTGATCGACTTCAAAGAGATTATTCACGTTCTGAAGACCAGCCACGCCGAAACCGCCATCCTGCTCGCCACCTTCGCTGCCACCCTGTTCCTGGCGCTGGAAGAGGCCATCATCATCGGCGTGCTGCTGTCGCTTTCCGTTTACCTGTCGCGCACCTCGAAACCCCATGTGCGGGTGCGCGCCCCCGACCCGAACAGCAGCAAACGCAAGTTCACCGATGCCGCCAGCACGACGGAATGCCCGCAACTCCGATTTGTGCGTATCGACGGCTCGCTGTTCTTCGGCGCCACTTCCCACATCCGCGAATCGCTTGCGGCGCAGGACCGAGCCCATCCGGCGCAGAAGCATGTCGCTGTCGTCGCCCATGGCATCAACTTCATCGACCTGGCCGGCGCGCAGTATCTGGCCGAGGAAGCGCAAAGACGCCGCGCGACCGGCGGCGGGCTGTATTTCATCCGCATCAAGGACACCGTGCAGGAACAGATGGCGGACAGCGGCGCGCTCAAGGCCATCGGCGGCATCAACCTGTTCGACTCGAAGACCGAAGCTATCGAGGCAATCTACCGACGCCTCGACCGCAACGTCTGCCGCACCTGCCAGGCGCGCATCTTCCGCGAGTGCGGCGCAGCCTCGACGTCGAAGGAAACGCAGGTGATTCAGGCTGAGGCAGTGCCTGCCTGAACGCTGAACTCAACAAAGGCGCGCTGAACTCGACAAAGGCTGCACTGCAATCGTTGCCTATGCCAGAACGATGCCCAGGCCGCGGCCGATGAACCAGGTCGCAGCACCCGCGCCGGCGCCGATCAGCAACATGCGGATGCCGCCGGCGAGCGCGCCGCGTCCGGTGAACAGGCTGAGCGCCGCGCCGACGCCGAACAGGCTGATGCCGGCCGTGGCCAGGACGCCGTAAAAGGCGTTCGCGCCGGTGAGCAGCAGATACGGCAGCACCGGCAGGAATCCGCCGACGGCGAAGGCGAGAAACGAGCTGATGGCCGCGCCCCAGGGCGAGCCGAGTTCGTCCGGGTTGAGGCCCAGTTCCTCGCGCGCGAGGGTGTCGAGCGCGCGGTCCGGGTCGGCGATCAGGGTCTGCGCCATGCGATTCGACTCTTCCTTGCCGATGCCCTTGGCCTGATAGATCAGCGCCAGTTCGGCCGCTTCCTCCTGCGGATACTGGTCCAGTTCTTCGCGTTCGAGCGCGATCTGATATTCGTGAAATTCGCGCTGCGAGCGCATCGAAACGTACTCGCCGGCCGCCATCGAAAATGCGCCGGCCAGCAGTCCTGCAACGCCGGACAGCAGAATCATGTCGGCGCCCGCGCCGGCGCCGGCGACGCCCAGGATCAGACTGGCGTTGGAGATGAGGCCGTCGTTGACGCCGAACACCGCCGCACGCAGATTGCCGCTGCCGGCGGTCTTGTGGCTTTCGCCGCGCATCTGCTCAAGGCTCACTGGCGTGTGGTGCGGCGGCGTGTGGTGTGGTGCAGCCGCGTGATACAGGCTCATGCCGCGCACCTTCATGGCGGCAAGCACGCCCTTCAGCGGCCGCACGCCCAGGCGCGGAATCAGCCAGGCGACGAAGCGGGCGCGTGCATCCGGCACGAAGCGCGCCGGCGTCGCCATGCCCAGCTTGTGCATTTCGGCTTGCCAAAGCGCAGCTTGCGCATCGGCGGCTTGCGCCAGTTCCAGGAACAGCACCTGGCGGGGCGAGCCCGACTCCGCATCCGACACGATGCGATACAACCAGGCGGAGCGCTTTTCCTCGCGCCAGCTTGCCAGCGCCTGAGCGGGGTTTGTTTGCAACTTGAATCCTTTATCCTGAAAACCGCAGTTGAAGCGCTCGTAGGTGCGAATTTATTCGCACAATCAAGGACTTCGGTGCGAATGAATTCGCACCTACAGATGCCTCGCAACACATTGAATCGTAATGAATTTACCCGTCAACTGAGGTTTCTAGGTTTATGAGCCGATGCCGCGCCGATATTGCACGGCCTCGGCAATTTGCCCGGCGCCGATGCGCTCGTCGCCGCTCAGATCGGCGATGCTGCGCGCCACGCGCAAGATGCGGTGATAAGCGCGGGCGGATAAATTGAGCCGCGCGATGGCCTGTTTCAACAGCGTCATGGCGGCCTCGTCGGGCCGGCAATGCAGGTCGATCTCCTTGCTGCCGAGTTGTGCATTCGGCTTGCCCTGACGCGCGATCTGCAGCGCCCGCGCCGCCGCCACCCTGACCCGGACGACGCTTGATGCCTCGCCCTCGGTCGCCGCCGTCATTTCCGCTTCGGGCAGCGCGGCCACCTCGATATGCAGATCGATGCGATCCAGCAGCGGCCCGGAAATACGGCCGCGGTAGCGCGCGACCTGTTCCGGCGAGCAGCGGCATTGGCCGCTGGGATGGCCCAGATAACCGCAGGGACACGGGTTCATCGCCGCGATGAGCTGGAAACGGGCGGGGAAATCGGCCTGCCGCGCCGCGCGTGAGATCGTGATGCGACCGGCTTCCATCGGTTCGCGCAAGACTTCCAATGCCTTGCGGTCGAATTCCGGCAGTTCGTCGAGAAACAGCACGCCATGCGTCGCCTGGCTGATTTCACCCGGGCGCGGCGGATTGCCGCCGCCGACCAGGGCGACGCCCGATGCGGTGTGATGCGGCGAGCGATACGGCCGCACGCGCCAGTTTTCGCTGCGAAACGTGCCGGTCAACGAAAGCACGGCGGCCGATTCGAGCGCTTCGGCCTGGGTCATCGGCGGCAGGATGCCGGGCAAGCGGCTGGCCAGCATGGACTTGCCGGTTCCCGGCGGCCCGCTCATCAGCATCGAGTGGCCGCCGGCAGCGGCGATTTCGAGCGCGCGGCGCGCGTATTGCTGGCCCTTCACATCGGCCAGATCAGGATAGTCGGGATAAGAAATGCTTGCGCGTGGCACGACGCGCGGCAGCGGAGTGCGCCCGGTGAGATGCGCGCATACCGCCAGCAGGGTATCGGCGGCGTACACCTCCGCGCCTTCCGCCAGGGCGGCTTCCTCGGCGCTGGCGCGCGGCAGGATGAAGGCGCGGCCGCTGCGGGCGGCGCCCAGCATCATCGCCAGCGCGCCGCGGATCGGCCGCAATGCGCCGGTCAAAGCCAGTTCGCCGGCGAACTCGTAGTCCTTCAATTTGTCGGCGGGCAATTGCCCGGAGGCGGCCAGCAAACCGAGCGCGATGGGCAGATCGAAACGGCCGGATTCCTTCGGCAGATCGGCCGGCGCCAGATTGACGGTGATACGCCGTTGCGGAAATTCGTAGCCGGATTGCAGCAGCGCGGCACGCACCCGGTCGCGCGATTCCTTCACCTCCGCCTCGGCCAGCCCGACCAGCGTGAAGGCCGGCAGGCCGTTGCCCAGATGCGCTTCCACGATCACCTCCGGCGCATCCATGCCGGCCAGCGCGCGGCTGCTGACGATGGCTAAAGTCATGCCGTCTCCCCGGTAGATGTAGGTGCGAATTTATTCGCACAGAAACGCTGGATTGTGCGAATAAATTCGCACCTACAGATCAAGAACATTGCATCAGCGCCGTTTCAGCCCCTGCCGCCCGACCCAGTCGCGCGCGAATTGTTGCGCCACCCGGCCGGAGCGGCCGCCGCGCTGGATCGACCATTGCAGCGCCTCGGTTCTTGTTTCCTCCCCGGATTTTTCCAAACTCGCGCCGCCCAACGCGGCGATCCAGTTTTCGACGATGGTCAGATAGGCATCCTGATCGAACGGGTAGAAGGTCAGGATCAGGCCGAAGCGGTCGGACAGAGAAATCTTCTCCTCGGTGCTCTCGCCGGGTCGCACCTCGCCGCCCAGGTGTTGCGCGGCCTCGTTCTCGGCGAAGAACTCCGGCATCAGATGACGCCGATTCGAGGTGGCGCAGATCAACACGTTGTCCGGCAAACCCGCGATGGAGCCGTCGAGCGCGGCCTTCAGCGGCTTGTAGGCGGCATCGCCCGGTTCAAAGGAGAGGTCGTCGGCGAACAGGATGAACTTGCCGGGCTGGTTTTCCAGCCGCGCGGTGATTTCCGGCAGGTCGATCAGATCGTCGCGATCCACTTCCACCAGACGCAGGCCTTTCTTGGCATGGCGTGGCAGCAAGGCTTTGACCAGCGAAGATTTGCCGCAGCCGCGGCTGCCAGCGAGCAGCACATTGTTGGCGGGCAAGCCCTTGAGAAACTGGCGGATGTTGCGATCAAGGCTGTCCTTCTGCGCGTCGATGCCGGACAGCGCGGCCCAGGGCGGGCAATTCAACGTCGTCACCGCAGTCAGCATGCCGCGCCCCATCTGTTTATGCCAACGGCAGGCCAGCGTGCTGCGCCAATCAATGCGCTGCGGCGCTTGCGGCAGCCAGGCATCCAGCCGCGCCAGCAAGTCGTTGCCGCGCGCGATCAGCAGGGCGAGTTCCGGGTTGATGGAATAACTGGGCAGTTCGTCTTCGTCGGTGTCCGTATCCATGGCAGGGATTCCGTTGGCTGGAAGGGCATTCTATACGCGGCCGCGAGGGTCGCAGGAGCGGGTCTGGCGCTTCAATGCGGCCTCCGAGTAGCCTGTGTTTACAATCGTGCAGTCAGATCCAATCTGGATCGGCGCCACCCTGGTATGGAAGCCCTCATGTCGTCACCGTTATGCGCTCTGGAAAACATGCTGTCGCTGGCCGCAGGGCTGACGCCGAGGGTGTAGCGATGTCGCGCGCGCTGAGACATTGCCTGCTGGCCATTTTGTTCCTGCTCGCCCAGGCCGGCGCGCTGGTGCATGGCTACACGCATTTCCCGGATCAGACGACCGGCGACGAGCCGGTGTGCGAGCAGTGCCTGGCCTACGCGCCGATGGGTGCGGGCGTGTCCAGCACGCCGCAGACGTGGTCGGCGCCCACGCAAACGACTCCTTCCGACGAAGCCGTTCCGGCCGCATCGCCCGCCGTCTTCCAGGCCCTCTACCAGAGTCGCGCACCGCCGCGTTTGCACAGGTAATTCCTCAAGTCACATCGTGTGGGGGACGCACAGCGGACCCCGTTCAATATCGCTTCAAGGACGCACCATGTTCAAACGTACTCTGCTTGCCGCCGCCCTGGCGTGCGCGCTTCCCGCCCAGGCCGCGGCGGTCTCGGATGAAGACCTGAGCAAACTCCGCGCTGAATTCGATCAGAAGCTGAAGGACATCCAGGCCGCCTATGAAGGCCGCCTGAAAGACCTGGAGGCGCGACTGGCCAAGCCAGCCGTGCCGGTGGAACAGGCTACTCGCCCATCTACCAGCGCCGCCAACCCCGAGTTGTCGCTGATCCTGCTAGGCAGCTACGCCCAGCGCAAAGCGGGCGAACGCCGACCGACCGGCTTTCTGCAAGATGCCGGCATCGGCGCGCCGGCGCGTGGTTTCTCGCTGAACGACACTGAACTGATCCTGGCCGCCAACATCGACCCGTATTTCCGCGGCCTGGCCACCCTGATCCTGGCCGACGGCCAGGCGAGCGTGGAGGAAGCCTGGTTTCAGACCCTCTCGCTCGACCATGGCCTGACCCTGAAAGGCGGCCGCATCATCTCCGGCATCGGCTACGCCAACGAGCAACATCCGCACGCCTGGGATTTCGCCGACAACAACCTGATGTATCAGACCCTGTTCGGCGAACATCTGGTGCAGGACGGCTTGCAACTCAAATGGCTGGCGCCCTCCGATACCTTCGTCGAACTGGGCATGGAACTCGGGCGCGGCGAAGCCTTCCCCGGTTCCGCCGCCGGCGGCGACAACAACGGCGCCGGTTCCTGGGCAATTTTCGGCCATGTCGGCGGCGACGTCGGCGAGGCGTATGCCTGGCGCGCCGGCCTGTCTTATCTGGGTGCGCGGCCGCAGGCGCGAGAAAGCCTTCTGGTCGATAACGGCGGCGTCGAGGCCAGTACTTTGTTCAGCGGAAAATCGAACACCTGGATCGCGGATTTGATCTGGAAATGGGCGCCGGACGGCAACCCGAAGGCGCGCAACTTCAAGTTCCAGACCGAGTACTTTCAGCGCGACGAGGCGGGCGATCTGACCTACGACACTGCCAGCGGCGGCGCCAATACACCCGGCGCCTACCGCGCCCGCCAATCCGGCTGGTACGCGCAAGGCATTTACCAGTTCATGCCGCACTGGCGCGTCGGCCTGCGTTACGACCGTCTGAACAGCGGCAGCCTGGATTTCGGCGCCAACAACACCAACTTGCCGGTAGCCGACTACAGCCCGACGAAGTGGAGCCTGATGGCCGACTATTCGCCCAGCGAGTACGCCCGCTTCCGCCTGCAACTGGCGCGCGATCACGCCATGCAGGGCGATCCGGATAACAGCCAGATCAGCCTGCAATACATCTACAGCCTGGGCGCACACGGCGCGCACAAGTTCTGAACTGTAGGGTGCGCCGTGCGCACCTTTTCACGTTGGATGGTGCGCATGGCGCACCCTACGAAGTCACCTATCAGGAGCCAACATCATGTTTATCCGATTCATTTTTCTAACTCTGCTGCTGACGGCAAACACCGCCAACGCCGCGCTCAACGTGCTCGCCTGCGAACCGGAATGGGCATCGCTGACGCAGGAATTGACTGGCGATCTGGCGCGCGTCACTTCCGCCACCACGGCGCGGCAAGACCCGCATCACATCGAGGCGCGGCCGTCGTTGATCGCGCGTGCGCGCAATGCCGATTTGCTGGTCTGCACCGGCGCTGAACTGGAAATCGGCTGGCTGCCGTTGTTGCAGCGGGAATCCGGCAATGCCCGCATCCAGCCGGGACGGGCGGGCTACTTCGCGGCGGCTGACCAGGTCCGCCTGCTGGAGAAATCCGGCGTCAGCGACCGCGCGCAGGGCGATGTGCATCCCGGCGGCAATCCGCATGTGCATGCGGACCCGCGCAATCTGCTGAAAGTGGCGAGTGCGCTGGCGCAACGCCTGACTGAACTCGACGCTGCCAACGCGGCTGTGTATGCCGCACGCAACCAGGATTTCCAGAAGCGCATGGCCGCCGCCATTGCGCGCTGGGAGAAGGAAGCCGTCGGCTTGCGCGGCGTGCCGGTGGTGGTGCAGCACAAGAGCTGGAGCTATCTGGCCGGCTGGTTGGGCCTGAAAGTGGTGGCGGATCTGGAACCGAAACCGGGCATTGAGCCTTCCGTGTCTTCGCTGGCGAGCCTGCTTGATCGCCTCAAAAGCCAGCCGGCGAAACTGATTCTGCGCACCGCCTACCATTCACCCAAGCCGAGCGAGTGGCTGTCCGAGCGGGCCGGCATTCCCGCGCTTGAGTTGCCCTACACGGTGGGTGGCTCGGCGGCGGCAAAAGACTTGTTCGGGTTGTTCGACGACACGCTGGCGAAGCTGAAGGGAGCGCTGAAATGAACCCGCGATCCAACGTAGGTGCGAATTCATGCGCACCGTCACGCCCCACGGTGCGAATGAATTCGCACCTACAGCCGGGAGCTTCGGAATGAATCTTGCCTCCCTCGAACCCGGCATCCTGCTGCCCGCCTTCGCCGCCGGCCTGCTGGTGCTGGCCAGCCATGTGTTGCTGGGGCAAGCGGTGCTCAAGCGCGGCATCGTCTTCCTCGACCTCGCCATCGCCCAGATCGCCGGCCTCGGCGTGGTCATCGCCCATTCGCTGGGCGGAGAAGACATGCCCTGGCTGACGCAGATCGGCGCAGTCTCCGCCGCACTGCTGGGTGCGTTGTTCCTGCATCGCATGGAAAAAACCGCCGGCGCCAAACAAGAAGCGATCATCGGCGTCACCTTCGTCGCCGCCGCCTGCCTGGCCCTGATCCTGATGAGCCACGACCCGCACGGCGCGGAACATCTGCAAAGCCTGCTGGTCGGGCAAATCCTGTGGACCACCTGGAGCGGCCTGCTTCCCCTGGCCGCGGTCACCGCACTGATGCTGACGGCCTGGTTCGGCCTCGACTGGCGTGCGTCGCCGCTCGGCTTCTACCTGCTGTTCGCCGTCACCATCACCGCCTCGGTGCAGGTGGTGGGCATCTATCTGGTGTTCGCCAGCCTGATCGTGCCGGCCCTGGTGTCCGGAGAGCGTCCGGTGCGCGGCTATGTCATCGGGGCAGTCGGCTACGCGCTCGGCCTGATCGCTTCCGGCCTGTTCGACCTGCCCTCGGGTGCGGCCATCGTGCTGGCGCTGGTGGCAGTGGCCGGGCTCAGCTCCGGTATTCGGCGTTGATCTTGACGTAGTCGTAGGAGAAATCGCAGGTCCACACGGTGGCAATGGAGCCGGTCTGGAAGTTGAAATCCGACCCCAGGCTGATCTGTCGGAAATCTTTACGTTCTCTTGCCTGGGTTCGCCGTTAGCCGCACGCCGCTTTTTCTTGTGCTGAATTGGTCGGATGCCTCTGGTGGCGGGGTACGAGCCGGACTTGGGCGGAATCTTGCAGGTGAGCATCAAAGCGCCTGGCTAGATGCCGACACGGCAAGCGTTGTCGAGAATTTTTACACTCAAAATTCTTGGTCGGGGTAAACCTATTGCCTATCATGGACTTAAAGGTCTGGAATATTTCTTGCTTGAGGATTAGGGGAATAACTTTGTTTAATTTGATAAGTAAGGAACGGGTCATGAAAATCAAACATTTGACGATGGTTCTCGCGGGTTTGTTGGTGGCCTCGCCGGCGCTGGCTAACCAATACCGGGTCCAGAACTGGACTTACGGCTGGTATCAAATGGATACCAGCTACACGAGCGTGCTGTTCGGCCTCGATGCCGATGGCAATCTGAAATCTGCCTACTATCAGGATGCCATCGGAAATCTCTGGACTAGCGGTCTGCCAACCTACAACCAGGGCAACACCTCAGGCAGTGTGCCTGCTGCCCTGTCTCACCAGGGTACCTGGACAGGCGATCCTGCCCGGGGGCTTAACGATGTCGATTACGACCTCTATGCCCATACGACCTGGGGCTCGAACCACGCCCGGGCCAGTTTTGACAATTACCAGCAGGTAAGCACCAACACCACGTCCTACTACATACCTTCCGACGCGGAAGGGGCACCTATCCCAGGCTTCTCGCCGATCCAGATCGATAAGCAGACGAACAGTTCTCTCTACGGTAACGCCAATTCCCAATGGGAAGAGCTGTACATGATCGGTGGTAGCCCGTTCTCCGCTCTGGGCCACTACAACGCCACATTCCATGTAGATGGAAAACTGGGTCCCAGCCTCAATTCGGATGGCACCGGAAACGCCTCCATGTCCTGGTCCCTGCGCGACTTCGAGGGCCAAAACCTGGTTTCAATCAATGCCGGCTATGATGCGTCTTCAGATTCTTGGTACAAGCAAACCTATTCCGCGGGCGCCTGGGATTACCAGAATGGAACCGGCGAGTTGACCATCAATGAGGATCTTCAGCAGAACGGCGGTACGTTCTATTTTGGTACCGCGCTGTATTTGAATTCCAATCTGCAAGCCTATGTTTCGGGCAATGGGGTCAGCAACTTTGAAAACACGGTCGAAATGACCGGGTTTGAATTGCCGGGCGGGTCCAGCGTTTATGCGATGTCGGGTACGAATTTGGGCAGCTACAACATCGCATTCGACAGCACCGGAGGTGGCGGTGGCGTGCTCTGTAATGACTTGAACTGCGCAACCTCGGGCGGTGGCGGCGGCACTGTGATCCCTGCCATTCCGGAACCCGAAACCTACGCCATGATGTTGGCGGGTCTGGCGCTGGTGGGCTGGTCGGCACGGCGTCGGCGTAGCGCCTGATTTTTACGCTTCAAACAAAAAAGCCGCCGGTGTGAGCCGGCGGCTTTTTTGTTTCTGATGGGCGCTCAGCTCCGGTATTCGGCGTTGATCTTGACGTAGTCGTAGGAGAAATCGCAGGTCCACACGGTGGCGACGGTGTTGCCGCGCGCCAGATCGACGCGCACCGCGATTTCCGGCGCGGCCATCACACGCGCGCCTTCCACTTCCTGGTACGACGCCGCGCGGCCGCCGTTCTCCGCGACCAGCACATTGCCCAGCCAGAGGCGGAGACGATTCACGTCGAGATCATCGATGCCGGCATAGCCGATGGCGGCGAGGATGCGGCCGAGGTTGGGATCGGACGCGAAGAACGCGGTTTTCACCAGCGGCGAACGCGCTATGGCGTAGGCGACCTGCTTGCATTCGGCCTCGTCCTTGCCGCCTTCGACGCGGATTTCCATGAACTTGGTCGCACCTTCGCCATCGCGCACGATGGCCTGGGCGAGCTGGATCATGACTTCGGTGACCACGGCTTGCAGCGAGTCGAAGCGGGAATCGCCCGAGTCCATGATCACCGGCGCGGAAGTTGAACCGGTGGCGATCAGGATGCAGGAATCGTTGGTCGAGGTATCGCCATCGACGCTGATGCAGTTGAACGATTTGTTCACCGCGTGGCGCAGCATGGCTTCCAGCGCTTCGCACGACACCGGCGCATCGGTGGCGACGAAGGACAGCATGGTCGCCATGTTCGGGTGAATCATGCCGGAGCCCTTGGCGATGCCGGTGACGGTGAATTCGACGCCGTCCAGGCTGGCCTTGCGCGAGGTGGCTTTCGACACGATGTCGGTGGTCATGATCGCTTCGGCGGCGGCGGCCCAGTTGCCGGGCTTCAGGTCGGCCAGGGCGGCGGGTACTGCGGCGATGATCTTGTCGTGCGGCAGCGGTTCCAGAATTACGCCGGTGGAAAACGGCAGCACCTGTTCCGGTTTGATGTTCAGGTTTTCCGCCACGGCGACGCAGGTTTCGCGCGCCCGCCGCAAGCCATCTTCGCCGGTACCGGCGTTGGCGTTGCCGGTGTTGATGACCAGGGCGCGGATGCCGGATTCAGCATGCAGATGTTCCTTGCAGACGGTGACCGGCGCGGCGCAGAAGCGGTTCTGGGTAAACACGCCGACCACTTCCGAGTCAGCCGGCAGCGTGATGACCAGCACATCGCGGCGACCGGGCGTCTTGATGCCGGCGGAGGCGATGCCGAGTTCGACACCGGGAACGGGACGCAGGCTGGCGGGATCGGGGGCAGAGAGATTGACGGGCATGGCGACGGCGAAGAGGTGAAAAACCGCGCCATTGTAAGGCGACGGTGTGACGGCCTGGCGAAGTTTGGGGTGGGATTCCTGGCTTGAACGCTTATGTCTAAAGTAATAGTCGCTTTTATTTCAAAGGCTTAGACGTTGACCGGGTGTGAGGCGCGGGGTAGCGTGCGGTTCCTCGCCTCAATTTTGATGTGATAGAAACGTTGGGTCGCTGTGTGAAACGTGAATATGAAAATTAATGTGACCCTGGCCCCTTTAAAATTTAGGAATGCCGTTATGGTGTCTGACCCCATTTCCAATTTTGGTCAGGCTCGAATTAGCTAGGAATGCCGTTATGGTGTCTGACCCCATTTCCACGCTGAGCTATAAAACGCTCGTTCCCTGTAACTCAACGGAACTCCGGCCGCGCGGTTCCCGGAAATAATGTGACCCTGGCCCCTTTGATTACGGAAGTTGGGGCGATCATGCTGACGTGTCCTCACGAAATTAGGCAAAATCACCGCCTCACGGAGTAAGGCGGTGATCGTGCAGAATAATTCGTGCAGCGGCGGCTCGCGATTCCTCCGCGTAGCGGCTTCGTCCAACAGGCGGGTCAAGCGGGACCGGCGAAATGCGGGCTTTGGTCTTTGCCAGCGCTTGCGCGCCGGCCCCTTACCCTAAACGTTGGGCACTCTGAACCTGAACCACATAAATGAAACATCTTCTAACCGCACTAATGTTGCTACTAACCTTCCCTCAACTAGTGAATGCAAAAGAACCAGAATGGGCTGCTGTTAATAAATTCGGCAGCAGCACAACATATGTAGACCTCACATCTATCAAACGAAATGGCTCACTTGTCCTTGCGCGCGTCAGATACGTACTTATCCCGCCAGGAACTGATAGGCGAAACGGTAAATCAGTAAAGGAAATGCTCATGGCTGAAGAATATGAGACCGACACAATCCTCTTTCGCATTCACGAAATTCAATTTGTTTATACCGACGGTGCCGCAAGTGACTCGCTCTCCACTGAACCCGCATGGAAGCCTGCAACCGGCGGCAACTTTAAAACGCTCGAATTCCTACGTCGATCCAACGGCAAGAACTGATATCGCCTTACATGTCGCGACATGTCGACGTATTTGTTTTCGCTTCGTCACGGCAAATCCGCGGCTAGCTTAGGCGTTGGGCGTAAAACACACCATGTTCCGTTTGCCTCAAGCGTTTGCAAATAAAACGGTCGCAATACTGCCCATAACGCGGCTGGTATTTGATTTGCCGTTTAAGATCGGCTCGTACTATTTCTTTCCGGCTGGAGAGTTCGATGTGCTTGCGTTGAATCCCATCCCGCCTCTTAGTCTTGATGATTGCCGTGTTGACAGTGAGTTGATTAAATTAGAAGGAAAAAACCTTAGAAGGGCTAAATCTGCAATAGCCGGTCTTTCCATTGAAGTTCTAGAATCTAATCCGCTAATTGTTTTTACGACCGATATTGACTGGGCTACATTTGGTGAGTTGGACCACGATGGCGACATTGAAATAATACAGTCTCTTTCGTCAAAGGCCGAAAAGGCATTAAATGTAATTCGCTTCAGTTGCTGTAGGTTTGATCTTCCTGATACGCTGCCCGGTTTGGCGGGTTCATGGGATGGCTCAGGGCAGTTTCTCGGTGCTTTAATTTACAATTCTTCTAGATATGCCTCACATTTAATATCTGGCGGTGCGGTCGAAAGCACAGTCATAGTTAAAGGATTGGGTTTGCAAGTTGATGGCTTTTTACAGGTTGAATTGCCAAATCCAGAGTCAGGCGAGTTGTTTGCCATTGCCTCACATGCGCTTTTGCTTTTTTCAGACGTAATGTACGCATCAAATGAAACAACAAAATTCGTAAGAGCAATGACTTTATTGGAGTTTCTTGGAAGTCCAGACAAATATAAAACCTGGAAAGAACTGAAAAGCGAAATAATCTGCCACTTTGCCAAAGACAAAACAGATTATTACCGCTTGATAGAACGCTTCAAGGAACTAACATCCAAGAAAAACGATAATGACATACAATCAGGCCTAAGAACCCTGATTGTACATCAAGGAAAATTTTTACACGAATTAATACCTGACCCAAGAGCACGCAAGCAACTATTTAAAGAAATACAAGGTTATGCTAAGTCTGTTATACAAGATATGCTTTTTCATGGAGAATCATCGTGGGGGTCATTTATGGCATATCGTTACTCGTTAAAGGAACGCTTAGGTGTCGCATGAAACACATAACTTTTGCCATGCTACTGTTTTTCATAACGTTTGTTGCTCATGCCTCCGAAAAGATGAGCGTATGCGCAAAGTATCGCACTGAAGCTGGATGGTCAAAGAATTACCAAGTTGAGGCGACCATCATCAAAGGCACTGAATTAATTCGCACGACAGGCTCACTCGATTACAACAGTCTCGCAACATACGTGGTTATATTCTGGGACAAAGATCAAGCGAGCTTTATTGAGTTAAGTTGGCCGTTCCTCACTGTCATGGGTCAAGAGGGAACTGACAGGCGAGGCGTTAAATGGGAAATCACAAAATCCCATATCTGCTTCTAAGCCTGATTGTATGAATATGAAACAATGGCGCTAGGCTTACACTTCTTATGATCGCACTAAAGGGGCCAGGCTCAAATTAACTCGCAAGAGAAAAAATGTACCTTGCCCTTTTTCCATGAGAGCCCGTCGCACCTATTTCGATGCAAGCATTTCCCCAAGCGTCAATGCCAATAAGGCCTCGATTAATCAGTGTTTGTATCAAATTGGTTGAGCAGCTTGACGCCAAGATTCTGAAAGTCCGTGATATTACGAGTAACGACCGTCAATTTATTGACTTGTGCTGTTGCTGCAATCATTGCGTCTTCATAAAGCGTTTCTGATGTTCTGTGCATCAGCCTTGCCCAGGCTCTGAAAACCTCGCCATCCATAGCCAAAACGTTGTACGTCATGCCCACAAGATTCAGCCACTGTTCTATCTGCAAGGCTTTATCTGGATCTTGCTCGCGGGTTATTTCTATTCCGGCTTGAATTTCACCCAATGTCACCGCCGAAACGTAAAGATCCTTATCTTCCGCAGCCTCGATCCAGGCAACGACAGCACCATGGGGTTTTTGTCTGCGCAATTCCGATATGACGTTGGTGTCGAGCAAATACATGGTTCATTCCATTTCTTGCACATTGCGCCGACGCGCTTGACCCCGCGCAGGCAAGACAAGATCACCCCGCCCAGCATCGGACAAAAGGAGTTGTTTCAAGGAGGGTCTCGCGGAAGCCTGCAATCTGCGCCAATCCGCTACAGGTACGAGCACGGCAGCTTCGGCGCCGCGCTTGGTCACCATCTGGGGGCCTTCGGCAATGCAGGCCTCAAGGAATTCACTAAATCGCGCTTTCGCGTCTTGTACGGGCCAGGTTTGCATGGTGCATCTCAATAGACTAGTCAGGAGACTAGTCTGATTTCTTTGGCGGCGCTTGGCAAGAGAGGTTCAGATTTCCTGATCCAGGCAGTGTTTTAGCGGTGCTTTCTGGGAACTCGCATGGCACGAAGTGACGGTAGCCCATCTGTCTCCGCGTGTTGATGTATTCGAAATATCGTGTCCGACCCCGTTTCCATGCGTGCCGGATGCACCGCGCACAATTGGCGGAAGGCGCTTCGCTTTTCCGCCCTACCTTGTTTATCCCTACCCGCCGATCCGTTTCTTGTGCCGGTTCAGGCTGCGGGTCAGTTCGGAAATGATTTCGCCGGCGGCGTGGATGACCTGGTTGGGCGTGAAGCCGCAGTGGCGCAACTCGCGATAGAAACCGCGCGCGAGCATTTTGGCGACCTTGTCCGGGTCATGCGCGGAGAGGGCGATCACCGAAACGGCATCGGTTGCACCTTCCAGCGTGAACGCCATCTGGGCGAAGCGGGAATCGAGCATGCGGTCGAGCCGGCCGACCTGGATGGCGCGGCCGATCAACAGGGCGGCGAGTTCGGCGTTGGCCTGGTCGGCGCTGGAAAAACGGGGACGATCGATCGGCTGGCTGACGTTGAGCACCCCGGCCGGGCGGCCGGCGAGGAGCACCGGGCAGGCGAGAAAACCGCCGACTTCATCGCCATGGCGCGCCTGTTGTTTCCAGCTTGAGCGGCCGATGCTGGCGACGCGGATGCTGACGCCGCTGGCCAGAACCTGGCCGGCGATGCCTTGCCCTGCGGCCGGCTCTTCTTTCCACGCGGCCTCGGGCAGCTCGCCATACAGGGCTGCAAGTTTGAGACAGGCGCCCTTGCCGGGCGCGATGTCGAGCAGCATCAGCGAAACCCGGCGCGCCGCCAGCAATTCGCCGGCGATGCAGGTCAGGCGGTTGAGGCTGTCTTCAAACTGGCCGGTGACTTCAAAAGTGGCGAGTTCACGCAGTTTTTGCTGATGTAGATCGAGCCTGGACATCACACCTCCCGAATCCGGCGCTTGGTCTGCTCGGCGCCGTAGGTTGGGCAAAGCGAAGCGTGCCCAACAAACCACCGTTGCAATGTTGGGCACGCTTCGCTTTGCCCAACCTACCTGGCTACGCGGCGGGATTCAGCTTTCCGAAATTCCCCGCGCCAATTCCGCCGCCTGGCCAGTGTAGCTGGCCGGCGTCATCGCCAGCAGGCGTTGTTTGGCATCGTCCGGAATGGCCAGATCGAGGATGAACACGGCCAGCGTTTCGCGCGTGATGCCGGCCTGGCCGCGAGTCAGCTTCTTCAATTGCTCGTAGGGTTTTTCCAGGCCGTAGCGGCGCATCACGGTCTGGATCGGCTCGGCCAGCACTTCCCAGTTGTGGTCCAGGTCTTCGGCCAGGCGCGCCGGATTGGCTTCCAATTTGTTGAGGCCGCGCAGCAGGCTCTCAAAGCCGAGCAAGGTGTAACCCAGCGCCGAGCCCATGTTTCTGAGCACGGTCGAATCGGTCAGATCGCGCTGCCAGCGCGAGATCGGCAGCTTTTCGGACAGGTGGCGCAACAGCGCGTTGGCCAGGCCCAGGTTGCCTTCCGAGTTCTCGAAGTCGATCGGGTTGACCTTGTGCGGCATGGTCGAGGAGCCGACTTCGCCTTCCTTCACCTTCTGTTTGAAATAGCCGAGGGAGATGTAACCCCAGACGTCGCGGTCGAGGTCGATCAGGACGGTATTGAGGCGGGCGTAAGCGTCGTACAGCTCGGCCATGGTGTCGTGCGGTTCGATCTGGATGGTGTAGGGGTTGAAGCCAATGCCGAGGTTGGTCACGAATTTTTCGGCAAAGCCGGCCCAGTCGAAATCGGGGTAGGCGGACAGATGGGCGTTGTAATTGCCGACCGCGCCATTGATCTTGCCGAGCATTTCGACCCGCGCGATGCGTTGCGTGGCGCGGCGGACGCGATAAAGCACATTGGCCATTTCCTTGCCCAGCGTGGTGGGCGAGGCGGGCTGGCCGTGGGTGCGCGCGAGCATGGGCAGGTCGGCCAGGGCGAATGCGAGTTCTTCCAGCCGGCTTTCCAGTTGCAGGATGGCGGGCAGCATGACATCGCGGCGGGCGGCTTCCAGCATCAATGCATGCGACAGGTTGTTGATGTCTTCGGAGGTGCAGGCGAAGTGGATGAATTCGCTCACGCGCATCACCTCCGGGTTGCCGGCGAGCTTGTCCTTGAGGAAGTACTCGACCGCCTTGACGTCGTGATTGGTGGTTTTCTCGTGCGTTTTCACCGCTTCCGCATCGGCCAGCGAGAAGCCGCTGACGAGTGCATCCAGCTCGTCCAGCGTAACGGCGCTGAATGCCGGCACTTCGGCGATGGCGGCTTCGGCGGCGAGCGCCTTGAGCCATTCCACTTCGACTTTGACGCGGTAGCGAATCAGGCCGAATTCGCTGAAATAGGGGGCGAGTTTGGCGCCGGTGCGGCGGTAGCGGCCATCGAGCGGGCTCAGTGCACTCAGTTCGCTTAATTCTTTAAGGGCGTTCAGTTCCATGATGTTCTCGTTCCGATTCAAAGTTTGTTCTGCAGCGCCAGCGCAGCCTGATTGCGCAAGGCCTTGAGCAGGCCGAGCAGATGCGAGGGTATCTGCAGGGGCTGGTCGATCTTGTCAGCGTATATCAGACCAAGCGGCTTGTTGTTGACCGTAATCGGCAACAGCAAAAAAGCGTGGGCGCGGAAAGCGCGCGCATGCCATTCCGGAATCCGGCTGCGAATGTTATCTGCGGTCGCGTCGGAAATCAGGATGTCCTGCCCCTTTGCGGTAGCGGCGTGGAACACATCCGGCGCGAACGAGAGCGGAATGCGGAAGGCGCTGCGCATCTGCGCCGCGTTCCGGCCCAGACCGACGCGGCCAATCAGGCTCTGGCTGGTCCGGTCGAGCACGCAGACCACAACATGGTCGAACAGTTCGCTGCGGTAGAACAGTTCCGCCACCAGCTTGAAGATGTCGGCCAGGTGGTATTGCCCGAGCATCATCGCAGTCATGTCCTGCATGCCCAGGGCCAGCACGTTGGTCGGGTCGTTGTCCGTGCTTTCGTTGAGCACTTCCTCCACCGTCGCGACGTCCGCCTCGGTCGCGGCGGTTTTTCCATCCGCTTCCTGCAGCAGTTGCTTCATCAGCGCGCTCTTGCTGATATCGACGTTGAGGATGGCGGTTTCGGCGCGCAGGGTCAGCGCGGCCTTGCGGGCAGTCTCCAGCAGGCTTTCGCGGCTGATATGGACGGCATCCCGGTAGCGCAGGTAGACGGCATCGATGAACTGCGCCTGCTCTTCCGGCGATTTTCCGGCGATGCCGCGGTGCAGCTCGCGCGCCATGTTCGCCACCGTCTGCAAGCGGCCGCTTTCGGACAGCGCCGGTTTCTTCGGCGGCACGGCGCCCATAGGCGACATAGCGTGCAGGATGTTGGGCGGAAAATTCCAGTGTTTGACGATGGCCAGGCCCAATTCGTCATAGCTCGCGCCCAATATTTTGTGGCTGGCGCGCTGCTCATCCAGCATTTCCTCTTCCATCAGCGTCGCCACCCGTTCGGTCTGCTCGAAGAAGTGGAAACGCGCCATGAGCCGGCCCAGGTCGCGAAACAGCGCACTGATGAAGGCTTCCTCGCTGTCGCGCACGCCAGCGCTGGCGGCCAGCAGACGGCCGAGAATGCCGCGAAAGAAACTGTCCACCGCCTCGCCGCGCAGCGCATCGACGTTGGCGTGGTTGTGCAGGTGCTCGAACAGCATCAGCGCTACCGCCGCGTTGCGCACGGCATCGAAGCCGAGGATGACCACGGCGCGCGAGATGGTGCTGATCGGCTGGCTGCCGAAAGTGCCGTAGTGGGCGGCGTTGACCAGGCGGAGCAATTTCTTGGTCAACGAGATGTCGCGCAGGATGATTTCCGTCATCCGGTTGGCGCGGCTGTTCTCGTCGCCGACGGCATGGTTGATCTCGCTGATGGTGTGCGACAAGGCGGGGAAATCGCCGCCCTTGTCCATCTCCGCCAGCAGGCTTTCCAGGGGTGTTGCGCTATGTTCTGTCGTCATGCTTTCTTTCCAGGATCAGACTGCGCGCCGATCCAGCAGCGCCTGCGCGATGGTCATGCCATCGACGTGTTCCAGTTCGCCGCCGGCCGGCAAGCCGCGTGCGATACGGCTGACCGCGAGACCGCGCGCTTTCAGGAGTTCGCCGGCGTAATGCGCGGTGGCCTCGCCCTCGGCGGTGAAGTTGGTGGCCAGGATGACCTCTTCGGTGACGCCGTCGCGGGCGCGTTCGATCAGCCGTTCCAGACCGATTTCCTTCGGACCGATGCCGTCGAGCGGGCTCAAACGGCCCATCAACACGAAATACAGGCCCTTGTAAGCCTGGGTTTCTTCCAGCCGATTCAGATCGGCCGGCATTTCCACCACGCAGAGCTGGCGCGCATCGCGGCGCGGACTGGCGCAGATTTCGCACACCGGCTCTTCGCTGAAATTATTGCAGCGCTGACAGTGATGCAACTGGTCGAGCGCGGCGAGCAGGCAAGCGGACAGCCGCGCCGCGCCGTGGCGGTCGCGTTGCAGCAGGTGATAAGCCATGCGCGCAGCCGATTTGGGGCCGACGCCGGGGAGGACGCGCAGGGCGTCGATCAGGCTGGAGAGGGTTCCGGGGAGGGTCATGAGGGGACGATTTCTTTGTATTCAGGAAAGTGAAATGGGCTTGACCATATCCTCAAAGCACGGGGCTTGAGCCCCGGCTGGAATGCCAGAAGGCAAGTACGACAAGTTCACTCTCTTTGACACGGTAGTAAATGTGGTAACGAATGCGTCCAAGATGCAGGCGACGGACGCCTACCACTTTTGTGCTGGCTACTTCTGTACCCACGTTGGGGTGACGAACAAGCAGGTCAAGCGCTGCGGCAAGGTCATTACGCAGCGCATTGGGGGCGCTTGGGCGATTACCCAACCACCAGCTATCCGCCTTCTCGATTTGAGAGGCAGCGCGAAGCGTGACCCGTGTCTGTAGCGCCACAGTCAATAAGTGCGACCAAGGCGCGCGAGCAGTTCCGATGCAGGAATCGTCTCGCCGCGATCTGCTTCAGCAATAGCTTCAAGCAAGCTCGCCTCCTCTTCCTGGGACAGCAATACCATGTCCTCTGATTCATAAGACAGCACGGTAACGACCTCACCCTCGCTGAGGGGGAGCCCGTCAACGACCACCTTGCCAGAGATAACTTTTCCAGTAGCGATTTGCATGATGCGGTACTCCGTAACGGACGAAAGCGTGATGCCAACAGAAAATTGCTATGCGAAGTTAAAGGTGCAGTGGCTACTTAAAAATTAAATTGAGAAAACAATGTGAGCCTGGCCGTACGCAGTAACAGCAGTAAGTCTAGCGGGTTGAAGTCCCGCCTGGGGAGTTGTCCGTACGCCCCGGTAGCATGAGGAAGCGGCGTCGCGGTAACGCGGGGTCGTAAGTTTCCACACAGCAAGAGAGCAGGCCG
>JAUYET010000051.1 GCA_030691265.1 Pseudomonadota bacterium | reverse complement strand
GTGGCTCAGGAACAGCGCCGTTTCCGCCGCCATGCCGGAACAGAACGCCCAGGCCATCTCCGCGCTTTCCAGACCGGCCAGCGTTTCTTCCAGCGCGAAGATGCTCGGATTCAGGCCATAGCGGGTGTACAGGGCGCCGGGCTTGCGGCCATCCACCACGTCGAGCAGGTCGGCGGTCGAAGCGAACGCGAACGTGGTGGTGTTGTAGACCGGGATGTGCGGGCTGCCGTGGGCATCTTTGCCGGTGTGGCCATGAATGGCGCGGGTGGACAGGCTGTGTTGCTTGGACATCGGTTATCTCCTTGGGTTTACGTGGGTGAATGTTGGGTATCGCCGTGCGGTGCATGGCTGGCGACCAACGCACCGTCTTGATAAACGCGCAGTTCCTGGGCGGCAAACGGCTGCCAGGCGCCATCGTCGAGCGGCTCGGTGGCGACCAGCGCGCAACGGCTGTAATCCACCGACGATTCCAGGTAATGCAGGCGGTCATGGCCATAGGCAATCAGGATGCGGCCATCGGAGAGCAGGAAATTGAACTTGCCCAGGCTGGCGATGGCATCGGCAAGCCGATTCAGCACATGCAGCCAGCGCTGCTGATCGTCGCGGGAGTAACTGCCGGCGATCCCGGCCAGAAGCTGGCAGAAGGCGAACTCCGAATCCGTCGCGCCGAGCGGGCTGTACGACGAATCTGCCAGCGGCTGATCGAACACGTCGGCGACCAGGCCATTGTGGGCGAATATCCAGGCACGGCCGCAGCACAGATGCACGAACGGATGCGTGTTTTCCAGGCTGGGAACCGGTGGATGCCGCGCCTTGCGGACATGCGCGATGACCAGATCGGAAACCAGATTTTCCGACACACGCAGGAAATGCGCGCTGTCCCAGCCGGGTTCCGGTGATTTCTCGATCTTCGGACTACCACCCAACCAATAAGCGACACCCCAGCCATCGGGATTGTCGGCGGCGGCACCGCCGCGCGCGCGAAAAGTGGTCAGCCAGCGGGTAAGGCCGCGCGGGATGCTGCTGCTGACGCCGAATAGCTCACACATTTCAGAAGACCAGGTTCATGCCCGCCGGGATGACGCCGTCCTCGTAGTAGCGGGCGGAGTCGGCAAGTTTCTTGCCATCATCATAGCGTTGAATACCTGGCAAAGTTCATCGGAAAAACACATGATCGGGACGGTTTTTTGTTTGCTTTCCGTAACTGTTCAGCATGATTCGTAGCCCGGATGCAGCGCAGCGGAATCCGGGGATTGCACGCTCCGAATCCCCGGATTCCGCTGCGCTGCATCCGGGCTACCCATCCGAGCGGGGGAGCAACGATGAAACTCCGCATCACCTGGCGACGGGCTGAATAGTCACTGCTTTCCATGCTTCTTCTCCTATTCAACCCGCTGCTTCCAACATCCGTTCCAGCGGCACTTCCAGCTCTTCGGCCAGGCCCATGACGGCCTCCTCCGACAGGTTGTGCGCGGCGAGCACAGCCAGGATGTCCGCCGGCATCAGGATCACGCCATCGTCCGGCTGGACGGCGGCGCCGTTCAGCCAGAGGCTGGGAAAACCGTCACCGTGGGCATCCCGCGTCTGGCTGATCACGAGCTCGGCGCTCGCCGCGAAGTGGTGCACGAGGGCATCGGCATAGCCGGCGTACAGCGTGCAGCGGCCGCCGGGCGGACGCTGGGAAATGACGCGAATTTCTATGCTCATCGCCTTCCCATCGACGAACGGCGGGGCAATTTTCTCGGCTTCAAGACATGCTCCATTCTGCTCAATTCAAGGTCATCAAATATGCCACCAAAGCCTCGGTTTCCTCCGGCCGCAGCGGCAGCACAGGCATGATCGCCGCGTAGCCCGGCACCAGGAAAGCGGCGGGCTCGCGGATGGCGCGGCGCAGGTAGCCGGGCCAGTGGATGCCGCCGGCGTGGGTGAGGTCGGGGCCGAGGCCCGCGCCCATCCCCGGCGCTGGGCCGCCCCAAGCCGGGGATTGCGCCCCCTCGGGGGGCAGCGAGCCGCTATTGCGAGCGTGGGGGCTGTCACCTCTGTGGCAGGCTGCGCAGCCGTGTTCGGCATAGAGGCGAGCGCCGCGCGCGGGATCGCCGGTGGTGCGCATTTCCTCTAGCAACCGAGCATCCGGTTTGGCCAACGCCCGCCAGGCGGACAGCCGCTTGCGGCCGGCGCGGCCGTCCTCGGCGCCATCCCAGGCGGCAAAGGCGACGGCGGCGGGCCGGTCGGCGGACTCCGCGCCGCGCAGCACCACCGCCCAACCCGTGGCCGTGCGCCGGGACTGAGCCTCGACGGCTTCGCCCGGCTGCCGCGACAGGCTGCCGAAGCCTTGCGCCGTCAGCCCTTGCGCCGGTTGCCCTGCGCGCCAGAACCAGACCCGCACCGGGTGGCCGGGTTCGCCCATGCCGACGTAGGGCAATGTGCCGGCCGCCGGGGCGAACTGGACCGCCGCCGCATCGGCGAAGCGGTCGGTGGCCTTGGCATCGGCCAGATCCGCCGTGGCGTCCGGCCAGGCCAGCCGCAACGCCAGCTTGCCGCCGCCGCGCAGCACGCGCGCCTCCAGGGTTCGGGTCGCGCCACCCGGTCCGCCCGGTGCCGTGGCCTGGGGATACAGCGACACGGACGCGACCGGCGCTCCTGACCAGGCGGCGTCGAGGGGATCGAGGGACGGCGGGGCTTCGACCAGCCCGACCGGCAACACTCGCTCCAGGGTCGGCGCGGCCCAGGCCGGAGACAAGAGTGCCAGCAAGAACAGGGTGCCCACCATCCAACGTGAGCCGTCATTCCCGCGCAGGCCACGTAGGATGGGTTGAGCGATAGCGAAACCCATCAATCCCCGGCTCATGTCCGCCCCCCTTCCGGCCGGCTCAGCCGGAACATGTCGCCGTGGCGGTAGGCGATAAGCAGGTCCATCAGGGCCGACTCGCCGCCTTTTTCCTTCTTCGCGATCTCGCCTTGCAGCACGTCCAGCGCCGCGTCCACCGCCGGCCCGAACAACTGGCGCAGGTATTCGTCCGGGATGCGCGGCGTGCCGGTGGGTTTGCCGTCGGCATCGAAGGTGGGCGGCGACAGCGGCGGCACGTAATAGACGTTGGGCTGGGTGCCGTATTCCGGGTGCAGCGGCAAGGCCACCTTCCAGACGTTGGCCAGTTGGTGGATAGCGCCTTCGGGGTCGTCGAGATAGGCCACGTGCCGCGCCCGGCCGACGCACTGATAGGCGCAGGCCTGGGGGATGCCCTTCTCGACGCGCGGGTAGCAGAAGATGCATTTCTCCGATTTGCCGGCCAGCGGGTTGAAGTAGATCTTCTTGTACGGGCAGGCGGCGACGCAGAAACGGTAGCCGCGGCAGCGCTCCTGATCGATCAGCACGATGCGTGCTGAT
>JAUYET010000047.1 GCA_030691265.1 Pseudomonadota bacterium | reverse complement strand
TGGCCTGATCGAACTCGATTTCCGGGAACAGGATGACGACCGGGATGCCCTGATCGGCGACCAGGCCACCGGCGGCGGCGATCCAGCCGGCGTGGCGGCCCATCACTTCGACCACGAAGATCTTGGTCGAGGTCTTGGCCATCGACTTCACGTCGAACGAGGCTTCCAGCGTGGACACGGCGATGTATTTGGCGACCGAACCGAAGCCGGGGCAGCAATCGGTGATCGGCAGATCGTTGTCCACGGTCTTGGGAACGTGGATGGCCTGGATCGGGTAACCCATCGACTCGGACAGTTGCGAGACCTTGAAACAGGTATCGGCCGAGTCGCCGCCACCGTTGTAGAAGAAGTAGCCGATGTTGTGGGCTTTGAAGACCTCGATCAGACGTGCGTATTCGCGCTTGTTGGCTTCCAGGCTTTTCAGCTTGAAGCGGCAGGAACCGAAGGCGCCGGAGGGGGTGGAACGCAACGCGGCGATATCTGCGTCGGATTCCAGGCTGGTATCGATCAGGTCTTCAGTCAGCGCGCCGATGATGCCGTTACGGCCGGCGTAAACGGTGCCGATCTTGTCGGCATGCTTGCGGGCGGTCTGGATGACGCCGCAAGCGGAAGCGTTGATGACGGCGGTCACACCGCCGGATTGGGCGTAAAAGGCGTTTTTCTTTTCCATGTCTATCTCTCTAGATTCGTAGGGTGTGCCATGCGCAGCCTACTGCGTTCTTAATGGATGCCACTTTCCTGTTGGCGACGCTCGTGTTCCTTCTCCTGCACTTTAAGCAGGGTAATCAGGCAGTCGCCCAGGTTGTCGTACTCTTCCTTGGCAGTGCCGAAACGGTCTTTGATGGAATAGAAGAACATCGCCCGGTAAGCCGCCGGGCCGGCCTTCGCCACCACAAAAGAACATTTCTCGACCTGCCAGAAAATGGCGGGGCACTGCGCGAGTTCCCGGTCGCCGGGAGAGAGGCGGACTTCCGTCTCGGCTTCCTGCACGTTCACGTCGAAGCCGAAACGCTCTTTCAGTGTGACGCTCGCCAGGGACAGGTCCGAGGCAGAAAAACCGGGAATGCTCATGCTTACTTCTTGACCGAATCCAGTGCGGCGAAGCAGCCGTCGCGGATGCCATCGACAGAGCCGACACCGGCGATCTTGAAGTACTTGGGTGAACCCGCGACGCCGGTATTGCCCCAGTCGGAGTAGTACTTGACCAGCGGCTCGGTCTGAGCGTGATAAATATCCAGGCGTTTTTTCACGGTTTCTTCCGTGTCGTCATCACGCTGAATCAGGTCTTCGCCGGTTTCGTCGTCCTTGCCAGCCACCTTGGGCGGGTTGAACACGACGTGATAGGTGCGGCCGGAAGCCACATGCACGCGACGGCCGGACATGCGCTTGACGATTTCCGCGTCGGGCACGTCGATTTCGACCACGGCGTCGATCGGCACGCCGGCGGCCTTCATGGCGTCGGCCTGGGGGATGGTGCGGGGGAAACCGTCGAACAGGAAACCCTTGGCGCAATCGGCTTCCAGAATGCGGTCTTTCACCAGACCGATGATGATCTCGTCGGACACCAGACCGCCCGCATCCATGATCTTCTTGGCGGCCAGGCCCATCTCGGTGCCGGCCTTGACAGCGGCGCGCAGCATGTCGCCGGTGGAGATTTGCGGAATGCCATAGCGTTCCTTGATGTAGTTAGCCTGAGTACCTTTGCCCGCACCGGGGCCGCCGAGAAGAATCAAACGCATGGAAAAACCTCTTTAAAAATCAGTCCCTTACGGGATCGGTTGGAGTTGGTACGGAAAAACCAGAACGGCCGGTAGGGTATGCGCGTGGCCTTGGCGTGGACAGTCAATTTTTTGTATTTGGTTATAAGGCCAGATTATTGACCAATAGATTGCTGCAATGTGGCGCCACGGGGCTGTGGAAACCAAAGCGGCCTCGTTGCGGAGCATCCGCCCCCGCTGCGCCTGACCTACAATCGCCGCGTTGACTCAAATTCGTGGAGCGCAGCATGGGCTTGCCGCAACATCAGGTCGTCATGACCACAGAAGAATTCATCGCCTGGGAAGACCAGCAACCGGACAAGCATGAGTTCGTGGCCGGCGAGGTATTCGCGATGGGGGGCGCCCGCCGCGTTCATGTTGCCGTGACTCTCAATATTGCGACCAAGCTGAAGGACCACCTGCGAAGCGGCCCCTGCCGCGCCTTCGTGGCGGATATGAAGGTAGAAGTCAAAACCGCTTCGGCGGTGTTCTATCCGGACGTGCTGGTCACTTGTCACCCGGATGACCTGAAAGCCGATCTGGCGATGCAGCACCCCAAAGTGATTATTGAAGTGCTTTCCGAGAGCACCGCCGCCTACGACCGGGGCGACAAATTCGCCGCTTACCGGCAACTGAAAAGCCTTCAGGAATATGCGCTGATCGACCCGGATGCACGCCGCGTGGAAGTGTTCCGCCGCATCGATTCGGGCGACTGGTTGCTGATGACGAGCGAGAGCGATCAGGGCCTGATTTTGAAAAGCCTGGACTTCGCTGCCGACCTGGACACGGTTTTCGAAGACACCTGACCGGATCGGTCAGATCAAAAAACTCAGCCACCCGTCATGCTCATGAAGCGGACCCGTTTTTGCGGCGCTTCGATGAAGTCGTGGCGTTCCGCTTTCAGTGCCCGCATCTGCCTGATATTCGCAATTATTCATTGCATATCTTTCGCTTGGAGATAAATATACAAGGATGTTATTCAGAAGCCTCCTTGCATCAATCCACCAGCGCTTGAGTTTGCAACCTGCCGTTGTCTTGTTGGGTCCGCGTCAGGTCGGCAAAACTACGCTTGCCCAAGCCATCGCTGCGCACTATCCCGATGCATTGTTTCTCGACCTGGAACGCGAGGCCGACCGCGCCCGCCTGGCGCAACCCGCGCTGTTTCTCGCGCAGCATCGGCATCAATTAGTGGTGCTTGACGAGGTACAGACGATGCCGGAACTGTTTACGGCCTTGCGCCCGGAGATCGATGCGGAACGCCGCCCGGGGCGCTTTCTGTTGCTGGGTTCGGCTTCAGGCAAATTATTGCGCCAGAGCGCCGAATCCCTGGCCGGGCGCGTGGCTTATCTGGAGTTGACGCCATTCCTGTTAACAGAAGTACTGGCGGCTAACCAACCGGCAGAAGCGAAAAACGAAGCCGACGCGATGAACCGACTTTGGCTGCGCGGCGGTTTTCCGTTGTCTTACACGGCCGTGGATGACGCCGCTTCGTTTATCTGGCGCGGCGATTTCATCCAGACTTTCCTGACCCGAGACCTGCCGCAACTCGGCGTCACGATTCCGGCCGAAACCTTGCGCCGATTCTGGCGGATGTGCGCCCATCTGCATGGGCAAATGCTGAATGCGTCACAACTGGGCGTATCGCTCGGCGGTGTGGCCAGCACCACGGTCGGGCGCTATCTGGATTTGTTTACCGACGCCATGATGCTGCGCCGGCTGGAGCCACACTTCGTCAACATCGGCAAGCGTCTGGTCAAGTCGCCGAAGGTCTACTTCCGTGACAGCGGCATCCTGCACAGCCTGCTCAATCTACCCAGCCGGGATGATCTGCTATCCCATCCCGTCCTGGGGCAATCTTGGGAAGGTTTCATCATCGAGCAAATCATCGGCGGTGCGCCTGCGTTTTCCGAGTTCTCGTTCTACCGCACGGCAGCCGGCGCGGAAATCGATCTGGTGGTCAATAACGGCGGGCGGCTCACCGGATTCGAGATCAAGTTTTCCGATGCGCCCAAGGTGAGCAAGGGCTTCTGGAATGCCTGTGAAGACCTGGGCCTGGAGCGCGCTTATGTGGTCGCGCCGGTTGGCGGCAGTTATCCGCTCGCGGAGAACGTCGAGGTTATCTCCCCGGAGATGCTTTGGCGTTGAGGCGCGAACCCTCAACCCCCCGTCATGCTCATGAAGCGGACCAGTTTTTGCGGCGCTTCGATGAAGTCGTGGCGTTCCGGTTTCATGTCGATGGCCTCACGAATGGTGGCGACAATCTCGGCATCGCCGGCGCCATTGCGCATCATGGCGCGGAAATCGACGCGGTCTTCCTGGCCCAGACACAGATGCAGGATGCCATCCACGGTCAACCGCACGCGATTGCAGGTGGCGCAAAAGTGCTGCGAGATCGGGGTGATGAAACCCACCGTGAATTTGCCGTCCGGTGTGCCCAGATAACGCGCCGGGCCGCCGCCGGACATCACCGTGTCGATCAGACCGAAGCGCTTTTGCAAGCGCGCCTTCACCGGTTGCAGATCGACGTACCCCATCTTGCGGGCGGTATCGCCCATCGGCATCAGTTCGATCAGACGCAAGACAAAACCGCGCTGCATGCAGTACGCGACGATGTCGTCGATCTCGCCGGCGTTCTCGTGCATCACCACCATGTTCACCTTGATCGGTACGAAGCCGGCTGCGCGCGCGCCTTCCAGGCCAGCCAGAATCTTGTCCAGGGCAGGGCGGCCGTTGATCTTTTCCACGCCTTCCGGGCGCAGCGAATCGAGGCTGACATTGAGACGGGAAACCCCGGCGCGCTTCAGATCGACTGCCATGTCGGCCAGTTGCGTGGCGTTGGTGGAGACGGAAATATCCTCGATGCCCGGTAACGCAGCGACCCGCTCGACCAGCCCGACGATATTGCGGCGCAACAGCGGCTCGCCACCAGTCAGGCGCACGCGTTTGAGGCCCAGGCTGGCGAACAGCCCCAGCAAACGTTCGATTTCATCGAAGGTCAGCCAGTGCTTCGGCTCTTCGAAACCCTTGAAGCCTTCCGGGATGCAGTAGGCGCAACGCAGGTCGCAACGATCCGTTACGGAAAGGCGGAGGTATTCGATGCGGCGGCCAAAGCGATCAATCAGGGTATTCATGTTTACGGGCGTAAGTTGTGCAACAGAATATAGTCCCGCCCCCAGATACAGGAAAGCGACGGCCTTGATCCTCGTCAACTCTCAACCGCAATGCCTTGATTTGCGTCATGCGTCCGGCCGGTTCATCCGCCGCATCATCACAGCATGAAAATACTTGGCATCGCGGGTTACAGCGGCAGCGGCAAAACCACGCTGATCGAAAAACTGCTTCCATTGTTGAACGCGGCCGGCTTGACGGTCTCGGTCATCAAGCAAAGCCATCACGACATTCAGGTGGATGTGGTGGGCAAGGATTCCTGGCGGCACCGCCAGGCTGGCGCGCACGAAACCCTGCTCACCTCACCGTATCGCTGGATGCTGGTCGGCGAGTTGGCGGGCAAATCGCGCGCTGCACCGGAACCCAGCCTGGACGATCATCTGGCCAGGCTCAGCCCTTGTGATCTGGTGCTGGTGGAAGGCTACAAACATGCCGCACTCGCCAAGCTGGAAATCTGGCGCGCGGCCAACGCGAAGCCCTGGCTGCATGCCGACGATGCCGGCTTCATCGCCGTGGTTGCCGACCAGGTGCACGCAAACCCGCCGGCTGGCCCGATACGCTATTTAGACTTGAACAACCCGGAGGCCGTCGCAGCCTTCATCCTGGAGTGGGCGCAATGGAGGAGACCCGATCATGAGTGAAATGCTGAGTGTGGAGGCGGCGCTGGAGCAATTGCTGGCGGCTGCTGTTCCGGTCATCGAAAGCGAAACCCTGCTGGCGGAAGCTGCGCTTGGCCGAGTTCTGGCTGCGCCGCTGGTGTCCGGCGTCAGCGTGCCGCCGCTGGATAATTCGGCGATGGATGGCTACGCGCTGCGCCATGCGGAATGCAGTGAAGCACTGGGGCAACCCCGGTGGCTGCCGATCAGCCAGCGCATCCCCGCCGGCCATCTCGGCCAGCCGCTGCAATCCGGCACGGCGGCACGCATCTTCACCGGCGCGCCGATACCGGCCGGCGCCGATTGCGTGGTCATGCAGGAAGACTGCGAGGCGCGCGACGGCGAAGTCCGGGTGACGCGCCTGCCGAAAGCCGCCGCCAACATCCGCCGCGTCGGCGAAGACATCCAGGTCGGCCAGACCGTGCTGGCGCCTGGCGCCCGCCTGGGCCCGGCGCAATTGGGCGTCGCCGCCTCGGTGGGCGAGACCTGCCTCACCGTCTACCGTCGCCTGAAAGCCGCCGTGTTCTTCACCGGCGATGAAATCGTTCTGCCTGGCGAGCCGCTGGCCCCCGGTCGCATCTACAACTCCAACCGCGCCATGCTGATCGCCTTGCTGAACCAGCTCGGCATCGAAGTCATCGACCTGGGTCAGGTCGGAGATAACTTCGATGCCACCCTCGCCGCCCTGCAACGCGCCAGCGCGCTGGCCGATGTGGTGATCACCAGCGGTGGCGTCTCGGTCGGCGAGGAAGATCACGTCAAGGCGGCCGTCGAGAAGATCGGCCGCATCGACATGTGGAAAGTCTCGATGAAGCCCGGCAAGCCGCTGGCGCACGGCCTTATTGGCAAACCCGTCGGCAGCGCCGACTTCATCGGCCTGCCGGGTAATCCGGTGTCCGCCTTCGTCGTGTTCTGCCTGTTCGTGCGGCCGTTTCTGCTCAAACGCATGGGTGCGGCGCCAACGCCACCCGCCAGCTTCACGTTGCCCGCTGGTTTCAGCCATGCCAAACCCGGCAAGCGCCGTGAATTCATGCGCGCCCGCCTCGAAAATGGCCAGGCTGTACTGTTCCCCAACCAGAGTTCCGGCGTGCTCACCTCGCTGGCCTGGGCCGATGGCCTGGTCGATGTCGATGCCGGCGTCACGCTGAATCCGGGCGATCCGGTGCGCTTCATCCCGCTTGCGGAGTTGTTGTCATGATCCTAGAAACCTCAGTTGAACGCGGCCGAGTGTGCGGTTTTCGGGTCGGCTGGCAAGGCGCGACGACGCGCGGGGTCGTTTCCCGCAAGGAGAAGCAACGCAGCCAGACGGCCCGAAAATCGTGCAATCGGGCGCGTAGCGGCATCACCCGCTCGGTGAACGCCATCGGAGGGGCTAACGCCAGCATCCATGCGGCCTCACAAGGGCTGAGGAGCGGTCAACTGAGGTTTCTAGGATGAATATTCGTCTGCTCTATTTCGCCCGTCTGCGCGAAGTCTTCGGTATCGGCCAGGAACGTCTGGAACTCCCGGCTGTGGCCGCCACCCTCGCCGACCTGCTCGACACCCTGCGCGCCCGCGGCGGTGTCTGGGCCGATGAACTGGCGCCCGGACGCGCTTACCGGGTTGCGGTCAACCAGGACATCGTCGGCATTGAAGCGACGTTGAGCGAAAACGATGAAGTCGCGCTCTTTCCCCCGGTAACCGGGGGCTGAGGCCCGCCGGCACACGCAAAAGCGCTTGGATGCTTGATTGCCTGCGGCTATCCTTCCGGCTCACCGTCCAACAGGGAAGTCGATATGGCGCGACGCAGCTTCATCTTCTGCGATATCTGCAACCCGCTGGCTATTCGCTACATCGAGATGCGGCGCTCCAGCGGTCGCGACTCGCGCATCGGCCGGCGTGTATCCGATGGCCGCAACTGGTTTGACGGCAGTGACGCAGAAGCCAAGTTGGCCGGCTGGGTTGCCGCCGACGACGGTCAACACGTCTGTCCGGCGTGTTTCGGCCGCATGAAGTCCATGCGCCATGTTCTGGAAGAACGCCTGTTCGTATCGAGCAGCCTGATTCAGGTCATGGAAGACGAGGCGGATTTCTGAACGCTTGCTGAGCGCCAGATCGATGGCGTTGTCGGCCACCGCAATTCGACTTTCGCCTGCGTAGTTCAGGCGCCTCTCTGGAAGAGTTGGAACACGTTGTTTACGGCACGGTCGATCAGCGGCACGTTGTCGATGATCTGCGCGCGTCCCTCGCGGAATTTGGCAGCCAGACCTTGTGCGTTGATGGAGACGGCGCGCTGACCGAGTCGATTGGTGAACAGGTAAGTGCCTTGCAGCGGGCTGACCCAGGCCAGCTTGGCGCGCAGGCCGGCGCCGTCATCCTGTTTGAATTCGATCCAGGTGCCGCGTTTGAGCTGTTTGACCAGCGTTTCGTGGTGGCTGTCGCGCGGTTCGTCCCAGTCTTCTCCGCGCACGCCGCTGATGGTGATCTCCTCGACATCCGAAGCTTCCTCCTGTACGGCGGCGATCTCTTGCAGCAGCGCGGCATCGGGAATGAGGGCTTCGGTGATGAGCGGAATATCTTCGAAGTCCTGCGGGCTGAAAATGGGCGATTCCTGTGCCGACAGATCGGGAATCGCGTCACTTGTCGCTGCGGCATCGGCATCGCCGTGTTCGCCGCGGAAACCGGCCTTCACCGCGACTGCGTGGCATTTCACCAGATCGGAAAAAAATGCGTCGCGCGCTTCCTTGCCAAGGCCAATCGCATTGATGCTGCTATCCAGTCGTTTCAGCAGACGCGGCAGCAGTTCGATCAATTTGCGGCGCTCTTCCTTGTCGGTTTTCGGCGTCAGGCTCCAGAGCAGATCGCTCATGGTCGCCACGGCGTCGTTCCAATCCGGGCTGCCTTCGCCTTTTTCCATGTACACGCTGGCGAGCCAGTTTTTCCAGTGGTTGAGCAGAAATTCGCGGATCGAGGCCGGCATCGGGCGGTCGAGCAGGCTGGTCATGATCGCGTCATGTGCAACGACGCGTGCGATTTCGAGTTGTTCGCGATTGCGCAGAAATTGGGCGCTGCGGCTGGTGAGCGCGTCGCTGACCAGCTTTTCATCGGCCAGGTAGATCTGAAATTCGTTCAGGGCGTCGGAAAAAACATCCAGGCGCTCGTCGAACTGGTTGAGGATGCGCTGCACAAGCTGTTCGACCGTCTGATACAGGTCGCTGTCGTGTCCTTCTTCCGAGTCCCAACCGAGCGAGGCTTCAGCCAGCAAATCCAGGAGCCGACGCACCGGATGCGCTTTCTGCGAGAAGAATGACTTGTCGAGCATGGTCACCTTCAACACCGGAATCTGCAGGCGGCCGATCAGCGCTTTCATGGCATCCGGAATGCGGTTATCGCCAAGGATGTAGTCGAACACCAGCACCACGATATCCAGGGTCATGGTCTCCATCTGCCCCATCATCCCGGCCGCTTGCGAGTTCTTCAGTTCGCGCAGCACGTTGGTGTGGCCAGCGGCGATCAGGTCCGCATTCAGGCTATCGACACCCAAGCCTTCGAGGCGGCCGTGCTGGAGCTGGGTGAGGGTCTGCATCATGGTTTGCATCGCCGCCGGGGTGATGACTTGACCTGGGCTTTGTGCCGCCGCGACGTCGGCATTCAGGCTTCCGGGCAGCGCCTGCGGCATGGGCAAGCCGGGTATGGCCGGGTTCGCCGCCCCGCCGCGCCCGAAAGCCATCAATTGTTGCAGCATGGCGAACATGTCTTGTTCACCGCTGCTGGCCATGAGGTTGCCAGGATCGGCGCCCAAACCGGCGGTCGCAGATGCGGCTGCTTGCGCCGATGCGGGCGCGGAGGGGCGCGCCGCCGTCCGGGTTATGCCTGCGCGTATGGTGGGCAGCACGTTGAGCTTCACCAGATGTTGATTGACCTCTTGATAGACGCCACGCACCTTGGCGGGGAACTGCTTGTTGATACGCGTCACCAGCATCAGCTTGATCTTGATGCTGGCGTTCTGGTCTTTCAGCGCGTCGAGCAGGGCCGCGCCAATCACATCCGGGCCTAGCGGTAACTGCTCGGTCTTGAGATCGGGTTCGTTGAGTAGCACGCCAATACGTTTGCCCAGGCCGAACAGTTCTTCACCACACATGTTGGCGATGGCGTTGGCGATGGCGTTGGCGGCGAGAGACTGCTCCAGATCGTCCGGTTCCAGCAGGCTCAAGTTGGAAAGGTCCAGATTGCGGATGCCTGACTCGTTGCGAACGCGCCGTTTTTCCTCGTTGAAACGGGTAAAGAAATGTTTTTTGAATCCCGCCGTGATCTCGGCGTTTTTCTCGCGCGCCAGTTCCATGCTGTCCATGTACAGGCTGTACATCTCCTGCGAGGGCATCTTGCCGGCAAGTTCGGCCAGTTCACCAACCACTCGCGTCAAGGTTTGCGCAAGATCTTCGGATAGCCGCGCGGCGACTATGTCGCGGCAGCTATCCAGCATTGCAGTTTCCGACATCAACTTATCTCCTGGCTGGGCGCTTAGTTCCTGCTCGACCCAAGCTTAACGATCAATCTGTTGCCATACCTATCTGTGCAGACCTGATTTTCAAGCAAAAGTTGGTCTGCTGCGCTCTTAAAACCTCAAATGCATCACGGCAAATTTGTTCCCGGGTAGGGTGCGCCGCGCGCACCGATTTTCCTCCGCTGGTGCGCGCGGCGCACCCTACGATCTTCTCCTCCGCTCGCCTGGCTCCGTGAGAACAAATTTGCCGTATCAAATGCATTGTCAAGCCTTGTTCGCGGCGGCGCCTTGGCCCATCCTCGCGCACCCTCGCCGCTGTCTTGGAAAACCCATGTTGCCGTCCATCGAAACCCGCATCGCCCAGGAACTCAACGTCCACGCCAACCAGGTCGCCGCCGCCGTGGCGCTGCTCGACGACGGTGCCACGGTGCCGTTCGTCTCGCGTTATCGCAAGGAAGCCACCGGCGGTCTCGACGACACCCAGTTGCGGCATCTGGAAGAGCGGCTGGGCTATCTGCGCGAACTGGAAGAGCGGCGTGCGACGGTGCTTGCCAGCATCGGTGAACAGGGCAAGTTGACGCCGGAATTGCAGGCCGAGATCGTCGCCGCCGAGACCAAGCAGCGCCTGGAAGACCTCTATCTGCCCTACAAACAGAAGCGCCGCACCAAGGCGCAGATTGCGCGCGAGGCCGGCCTCGGCCCGTTGGCGGAAAAGCTGTTCGCCGACCCGATGTCGGCGCCGGAAGCCGAAGCCGCCGCCTTCGTTGACCTGGAGAAAGGCGTGGCCGACGTGAAAGCCGCGCTCGACGGCGCCCGCCAGATTCTGATGGAGCAGTTCTCCGAAGACGCCGGCCTGATCGAAAAATTGCGCACGCATTTGCAGGACAGCGGCCGCGTGGTCTCGCGCCTGATCGAGGGCAAGGCAGCCGAGGGCCAGAAATTCCGCGACTGGTTCGAATTCGACGAGCCCTGGAAAACGATGCCTTCGCACCGGGCGCTGGCGTTGTTTCGCGGCCGTAATGAGGGCGTGTTGTCGGTGGCCATCAAACTGCCGGAGGAAATCGCCGGCGCAGTTTCCAACCCCGCCACCAGCCCGTGCGAGGGCCACATCGCCGCCCATTTCGGCCTGCGCGATCAAGGCCGCCCGGGTGACAAGTGGATGCTGGACACGGTGCGCTGGGCCTGGAAAGTGAAGCTGTCGCTGCATCTGGAACTGGACCTGATGAACGCGCTGTTCGAGCGCGCCGAACATGAAGCCATCCGCGTCTTCGCCAGCAACCTGAAAGACCTGCTGCTGGCCGCGCCGGCCGGGCCGAAGGCGGTGATCGGCCTCGATCCGGGCATCCGTACCGGCGTCAAAGTGGCGGTGGTGGACCGCACCGGCAAGGTGCTGGACACCGCCGTGATCTACCCGCATGAGCCGCGCAACGACTGGAACGGCTCGCTCGCCACACTCTCGAAACTGGCGAGCAAACACGGCGCGGAACTGATCAGCATCGGCAACGGCACCGCCAGCCGCGAGACCGACAAATTGGCCGCCGATCTGATGCGCTTGCAACCCGAACTCGGGCTGACCAGGGTGACGGTCAGCGAAGCCGGCGCTTCGGTCTATTCCGCCTCGGAACTGGCCGCGCGCGAGTTCCCGGAGATGGATGTGACGTTGCGCGGTGCGGTGTCCATCGCCCGCCGCCTGCAAGACCCGCTCGCCGAACTGGTCAAGATCGAACCCAAGGCGATCGGCGTCGGCCAGTACCAGCACGATCTCGGCCAGGCGAAATTGGGCCAGGCGCTGGAAGCCGTGGTGGAAGATTGCGTCAACGCGGTCGGCGTCGATGTGAACACGGCTTCCGCCGCCTTGCTGACCCGCGTCTCCGGCCTGAATACGACGCTCGCCAACCAGATCGTCGCGCATCGCGACGCGCATGGGCCGTTCGCCAACCGCGCCGCGCTGAAACTGGTGCCGCGCCTGGGGCCGAAGACCTTCGAGCTGGCCGCTGGTTTCCTGCGCGTGCCGGGCGGCGACAACCCGCTCGACAGTTCATCCGTGCATCCGGAAGCCTACCCGCTGGTGATGCGCATCCTGGCTGACCTGAAACTCGACATGAAAGGCGTGATCGGTAACAGCGACGTGCTGAAACGCCTCAATGCCGGCAAGTACGTCGATGAACGCTTCGGCCTGCCCACCGTGCGCGACATCCTGAAAGAACTGGAAAAACCCGGTCGCGACCCGCGCCCCGCCTTCAAGGCCGCCACCTTCCAGGACGGCGTCAACGACCTGAAAGACCTGCAACCCGGCATGCAGCTCGAAGGCGTGGTCACCAACGTCACCAACTTCGGCGCCTTCATCGACATCGGCGTGCATCAGGACGGCCTGGTGCATATCTCCGCGCTGTCCGACAAGTTCGTCAAAGACCCGCGCGAGGTGGTGAAGGCCGGCGACATCGTCAAGGTGAAGGTGCTGGAGGTGGATATTCCACGCAAACGCATCGCGCTGACCATGCGGATGCACGATGCCGTGCCAGCGAAGACCGCGACTGCGGTAACCCCCGCTCAACGGACTCGGCCCAACATCGGTAAACCGCCGGAACCTGCCGGCGGTGCGCTGGCCGATGCGCTGAAACGGGCGATCAGGCGTTGATCCTGAAAACCGCAGTTGAAGCGCTCGTAGGTGCGAATTTATTCGCACAATCAAGGATTTCGATGCGAATAAATTCGCACCTACAGATATCTCGCAACACATTGAATCGTAATAAATTTAGTGGGATATCCATACAAATGCGGCGATCTGGCGCGTAGGTTTGGCTGACGCCAGGAAGCCCAACATTCACCGTGACTTGAGCTACCCCGTAGGTTGGGCAAAGCGAAGCGTGCCCAACATTCCACCCGCAAAACGTTGGGCACGCTTCGCTTTGCCCAACCTACGTAGCGCCGCATTTATCCGGATTACCCCGCTAAATTTATCCGTCAACTGATGTTTTCAGGTTGATATGAGATTTTCCGGTGTGCCGTGCGCACTCTGTCGGGCCTCACAATAACTTCAGCAGCGCCACCACGCCCAGCACCAGCGTGACCACGCCAACCACGCCGCGCAGGGAGGCTTCCGATGCGCGGCTTACCGTCAACGTCGCCATCGGCACCGAGAGCAGCGCGCCCAGCGCCAGCGGCATGGCCAGTTCCCAGGCGATGCTCTGGCCCATGGCGAGGTAGCCCAGCACGCCGATCAAACAGGTCAGCGATTCCGCCACGGACGTCACCGCCACCGCGTGTTTGGCGGGCAGGCCGGAAACCACCTGGCCGGCGGTGACCAGCGGGCCGTAGCCGCCGCCGGATAAACCCTTGTTGAATGCCGCCACCGCGCCGATCGCGACGATGCCGCCGGCCCGATACGGAATCTGGCGATTGCGGGTCAACAGGATGATCGCGCCCATCGCCAGGATGATCGCGGTGATGAACACGCCCAGCCAGAACCTGGAAATGCTGACCGCCACCCACACCGCCAGCAATGCGCCGATGCCGCTCAAACTGCCCAGCAGCAAAGTGGTTTTGCGGGCGCGCGCGTCGCGCAGAAAATCGACGTTGCCGTCGCGTTGATGCAGCAGACCGGCGGTGAAGCCGGCCATCAATTCGCTCAACAACACGGCAGGCACGATTTGCAGCGGCTCGTAGCCGGCCAGCAACAACACCGGTGTCAATGTCGTGCCGAAGCCCATGCCCAGGCTGGAATCCATGAACTCGCACGCCAGCGCGACCAGGAAGATCGCCAGCACGGTGAGTGTGGGCAAACCCAACGTAGCCTGCGCGGGGGCGTTCCAGCCCGGCGTGTAGTGCAAGGTCATCAACAGTCCGATTACGCCGCTCACCAACAGCAGCCACAAACGCGTGCGCCGGCTCGACAGCGGGGGCAGGGCGGCGAACGACAGGGCTCTTGGCGACAGGGCGGGCATGATCGACTCCTGGTGGATTGGGGATGCCTTTGTCCTGCATACGCCGTGCCATGTATGGATGCTGCCTCCAGCAACCTGCGCATCGGCATTTCCTGACCTACACTGTCGAATGACATAGAAAAACAAGGAAATAAAATGGCTAGTGATGAAATAAAACAGAATTCAGGCGATATGAAGGCATTGGAAGCCCTCGCGGTGCAATGCACCGGCAGTGACTCGGGCATCGAGGACTTCCTCGCCGAACTCGGCAATACGCTCGGCCCCGGCGCGCGCCAGTTGGTCATGCGCTTGATCGAGGAGCGCACCGCCTTCCGCATTAAGCGCGCCGGTCTCAACGAGGCCATCGTCGGCGCGGAGGAAGGCTTGCGCGAGGTGATGGCGGCGGTGCGGCAGGTGGCGCGCGCCGATGCACCGGTGCTGATTCTGGGTGAAACCGGCACCGGCAAGGAGGTGGTGGCGCGCGCCGTGCATACCCATTCGCGCCGCGCCAACGGCGCATTTCTACGCGTCAACTGCGGCGCCATTCCGCCCGAGTTGATCGACTCCGAACTGTTCGGCCACGAGCGCGGCAGCTTTACCGGCGCGGTGGGCACGCGCAAAGGCTGGTTCGAACGCGCCGACGGCGGCACCTTGTTTCTCGATGAAATCGGTGAGTTGCCGCTGGCCGCGCAGGTGCGCTTGTTACGCGTCTTGCAGGACGGCAGTTTTCAGCGCGTCGGCGGCGAGCGCAGCCTGAATGTCGATGTGCGGCTGGTGGCCGCCACCAATCGGGATTTACGCCAGGCCGTGCGCGACGGCGGCTTTCGCGAAGACCTGTGGTTCCGCGTCGCGGTATTTCCGATTCCGCTGCCGCCGCTGCGCGAGCGCTTGCAGGACATCCCGGCCCTGGCCGCGCATTTTTCGCTGCGCGCCGCCGACCGCCTGGGGCTGCCGCCGCGTATGCCGGATGCCGTCGATCTGGCTTTGCTGGCGGCCTATCCCTGGCCTGGCAACGTGCGCGAACTGGCTTCGGTGATCGAACGCGCCGCGATTCTGGGCGATGGCCGCAGACTGGAAGTCGCCCGCGCGCTGGGGGTGTCGCCGCCACTCGCCGCTTTGGTCTCTCCACAGCTTGCCAATCCCACTTCAACCAGCTTGGAGGACAGCATTCGCCAGCACATCGAAGCCGCGCTCAGCCATTGCCACGGCCGCGTCGAAGGCCCGTTCGGCGCGGCGAAATTGCTTGATCTGAACCCGCATACCCTGCGCTCGAAAATGCGCAAACTGGGGGTGGCGGGCAAGCGCTTCAGAGGCGGCGATTAACCTGAAAACATCAGTTGACGGATAAATTTATTACGATTCAATGTGTTGCGAGATATCTGTAGGTGCGAATTTATTCGCACCGAAGTCCTTGATTGTGCGAATAAATTCGCACCTACGAGCGCTTCAACTGCGCCGGTTAATTACCTGATTCGCAATCTGCCTCAGTTAAGCGCCGCCAGCCAAGAAGGCAGTTTGAGTGTGGAGGCGGCAAGGGACAGCGGGGTCGTTGGCGCTTCAGCGCCTTACGAACCCGGCGTACCCCTTGCGGGTATTGCCGCCCTACGACTACGGCTGCCCCCTCGTAGGTCGGCAATCCTTTGCCGACTATCCTGCTCGCGGCGGGGGGGCGCCGCCCGATTTCCGTGCCGGCCGAAACTTGCCGACCAGGCGTTTGAATTCGGCAAGCCTGCCGGATTCCGCCCGGCCATAGCGCAGCGCCAGATAAAGCTGGGTGATCGGCCGGATGGCCTCGGCCAGATCGGGGCGCAGCGCTGCGGCGCGGGCGGCGAAGTCGGCCGCGCCTTCCGATGTGCCGCGAACGATGCCGCAGCGGTTCAAGCGTTGGCAGAAGCGGGCATAGAGCTGACTTGCCGGGTCGGTTTTGGCGTTTGCCAGTCGCGCCATGAACAGCATCGCCATCAGCAACAGCAGCGCACTTCCGGCTATAGCCAGACCCCAGGCCATGCCTTGCCAGGTCGCCAGAAACGGGTTGAGGCGGGCGAGAAACTCGCGTTGGCGGTCCTGGTTGTAACCCAGCACCCATTGGTTCCACTGGTTATTGAGCAAGTCCCAGCTCAGCCGCATCGGCATCAGCCAGTTCGCATTCAGCGTCATCAAACCGGCGCGGCGTTCGCTGGCGGGCAGGGCGGCGTTGAGCCCGCGCTCGACCCGATTCGGGGCGACGGCGGCGGTGGGGTCGATGCGCGTCCAGCCTTGGCCGCTGGTTTTGCCGCCAAGCCAGACCTCCGCCCAGGCATGCGCATCGCGCTGGCGCACGATCCAGTAGTTGCCGAGCGGATTGAGTTCGGCGCCTTGATAGCCGGTGACCACGCGCGCCGGCACGCCGGCGGCGCGCATCAGGAACACGAAGGCGCTGGCATAGTGTTCGCAGAAGCCGCGCCGACTGCGGAACAGGAAGTCGTCGATGCTGTCAGCGCCGAGCAGCGGCGGGTTCAGGGTGTAGAAAAACGGTTCGCTGCGGAAGTGGGCCAACGCTTGATCGACGATGGCGCGGTCATTTTTGGCGTTGGCGGCCCCATTTTTGGCCCACCTCCTGGCCAATTCTCGCGCTTGCGGATTGCCTTCCGGCAAGGCCAGGGTGCGTGCCCGGCTGGCGTCGCTGAGGCCGTTTGCATCCAGCCGGTAGTCGAGATCGGCGGCCACCGCGTAGCGCAAACGCTGAGTGATCGGCGCTTTGGCCAGCCATTGCAGATCCGGGCCGAGACTGGTTTCCAATTGCGGCAACTGCGGCGGCAATTCACGCGGCAACCCAAGCAGAAACAGCCAGTGTTGCCGATGCGGTTCCAGCGTGATGGCGTAACTCACCGACTGGCCGCGACCTTCGCCGCGCACCGGGTTGGGCGGCACCGCCAGGCGGGTTTGCCAGGTACGGCCGTCGAAATCCCATAACACCGGGCCGCGCCAGTAAAGCGCGCCGGGGTCGGGCGGTTTGTCGGCAAATTCGGCAGTGAATTCGACCCTGAAGGCGATTTCGTCGGATAGGCTGAGCTGGCTGAAATCGCCCGGACTCATGCGGTCGGATAAACCCGTTTGTGCGGCAGCCTGTTGCGGCAAACCCCAGAGCGGGCCTTGCAGACGCGGGAACAATACGAACAACAGCAGCGCCAGTGGCAACGCCTGCAACAGCAAGCGGGTGGCCAGGCCGAACGTGGCGCGCAGATCGGGCGCGGGTTGCATGTTGGCGATCATCGCCGCGACCAGCGCGATGGCGGCGATGCTCATGTAGCCGGCCATCGCCAGGCTTTGCGAGTTCAGGAAATAGGCCACCAACAGAAAACAGCCGACGAACAGCAAGCCGAGGCGGTCGCGCGCGGTGTGCGTTTCCAATAGCTTGGCGCCGGAGAGAAATATCAGCAGCGCAACGCCGCCGTGGGGGCCGATGACTGTGCCGTATTGCAGCAGCACGCCAGCCACGCCGGCGAGGGTCAGGAACATCTTCAGCCAGCGCGGCCAGGTTTGGTGTTGGCTGGCAGACTGTTGGGCACGCTTTGCTTTGCCCAACCTACGGGGTGTGTGCAAGCTGGCCAGTGCAAAGGCCAGCCAGCTCAGGCTGATCCAGAGCGGCAATTCAAGCGCGTGCGGCGCCAGGACCAGCGCCAGAGGCAGAATCAACCAGAGCAGCGGCTGCTGGAGATCAAGCCTGATCATCCTGGATTCCTCAGTTGACGGATAAATCTATTACGATTCAATGTGTTGCGAGATATCTGTAGGTGCGAATTCATTCGCACAGAAGTCCTTGATTGTGCGAATAAATTCGCACCTACGAGCTTGAGGTCAAGCTTGACCATTCGTTTGTCCATAGCGCGCCAACGCTTCCAGGCAATGCCGCAGATGGGTCTCGCCGCTGCCCATGACGATGCTGCGGCCGGGCAAACTCAGTTCGAAGGGCTGGCCGGCGGCATGGGCGTCGAGCGCCCAGCGAGTCAGGCGGGAAAGGCGGGCTTCCGTGTCTTTTTCCGGCGTGCGCGACCAATCCAGGCGCAACCTTGCGCCACGTTGGCCGCTGAATTGTTTGGTCAGCAGGCTTTGACTGCGCGCCGCGGTTTTCCAGGCGATGCGGCGCGGCGGGTCGCCCGCCTGGTAGGCGCGCAAGCCGGTGAAGTCATCGCCCTCGGCAAGGCTGACCTCGCTGTGCTTCCCGGCGCCATCCGATGCAGGTAGCGGCAGGTTGTCGCGCGCCGGGGCCGGGTAGACCAATACGCCGTGGGAAGCGGAATCGGCGCCGGACAATTCCAGCACCGTCCAGCAGCGGAACAGGCCCAGGGGATAGCGGGAGTAAATGGCGAAGCGGCCGAGCGGTTGCCAGCCGCGCTCAGGCTGAGACAGGATCAGCGCCAATTCCGCTTTACCGCCGGCGGGCGCGTCGTATTCCTCGCTTTCGCCGGCTGGATGGGCAAGGCCAACGCGATAGCGCTTCAGGGCGCTTGGGTTTTCCGCTTCCAATAGCAAGCGGGCATTTTCTCCCGCAAACACCGGGGCCGATGCTTGGGCTCGAATCACCAGGCCGGACAAATTGCGTTGGGTTCGCAACATGCCCGTCACGCCTAATCCGGCGAACCAGAAGGTGAACAGGTAAGCCAGGCTGAGTCCGTAGTTGATGGCGCCGATCAATAAACCGAGCAGCAGCAGGGCGAACACCAGTCCGGCGCGGGTGGGAAGGATATAGAGACGGCGCGCGTCGAGACGGATAGGACCGCATTCCAGGCGGGGCGGGCGCCAGGGAAGATAGGGCAGGGCGGGAAGTTTCATCGTGTTACTGCGCCCCTTGATCCTCCGTCAATCCCAGGCCAGCGCTCCCCCCGTCTGATACTCGGTGACGCGCGTCTCGAAGAAGTTCTTCTCCTTCTTCAGGTCGATCATTTCCGCCATCCACGGGAAAGGGTTGCTCGCGCCGGGATAGAGTTCGTCGAGGCCGATCTGGGTGGCGCGGCGGTTGGCGATGAAGCGCAGGTATTCCTTGAACATCGGCGCATTCAGGCCCAGCACGCCGCGCGGCATGGTGTCTTCGGCATATTGGTATTCCAGCTCGACGGCCTTTTCGAACATGCCTTTGAGTTCCGCCTTGAGGGCGTTGGTCCAGATGGCGGGGTTTTCCATCTTGATCTGGTTGATCATGTCGATGCCGAAATTGCAGTGCATCGACTCGTCGCGCAGGATGTACTGGTACTGCTCGGCCGCGCCGGTCATCTTGTTCTGCCGGCCCAGCGCCAGGATCTGCACGAAGCCGACATAGAAGAATAGGCCTTCCATGATGCAGGCGAAGGCGATCAGGCTCTTCAGAAAGGCCTGATCGGTCTCCGGCGTGCCGGTCTTGAAGGTGGGGTTGGACAGCACGTCGATGTAAGGCAGCAGGAATTCATCCTTCGCCTTGATGCTGCTGACCTCGTGATAGGCGTTGAAGATTTCGCCCTCGTCCAGGCCCAGGGATTCGACGATGTACTGGTAAGCGTGGGTGTGGATGGCCTCCTCGAAAGCCTGGCGCAGCAAATACTGGCGGCACTCCGGCGCGGTGATCTGGCGATAGGTGCCGAGCACGATGTTGTTGGCGGCCAGGCTATCGGCGGTGACGAAGAAACCCAGGTTGCGCTTGATGATGTGGCGCTCGTCGTCGGACAGGCCGTTCGGGTCTTTCCAGGTCGCGATGTCACGGTTCATGTTCACTTCCTGCGGCATCCAGTGATTCGCGCAGGCGGCGATGTACTTTTCCCAGGCCCATTTGTACTTGAACGGGACAAGCTGATTGACGTCGGCCTTGGCGTTGATGATCAGCTTGTCCTCGACGCGCACGCGGCGGTGGGCGATGTCATCGGCGGCCGGGGCGGCGATGCTCGGTGCGGCCAGGTCGATGCCCATCGGCACGGGCTGCAATTGCGGCATCGGCGGCATAGCCGGCGGGGCAGGGCGGAATGTGGGTTGTGCGGGTGGGGTGAAGTCGTCTTCGAAGTTCAGCATGTGGGTCTCCTGGGCCTGTTCAGGCAGCGTGTCGGGGTGTTAAGGGGTAAAGCTGGCAGTCGTCAAACAGTCTATGCCGGCGAATTGATTGATGCAGGTTGGGGTTGTCGTTCTTTTGCATGGCGATGTCAGATGTCTTAAGCCGCCAGCTTCCAGCGTTGCACTTGCTGAATCAGCAAGGGCAGCATTTGCGGCCAATCGTGCAAGGTTTCCGGGTCGAAGTCGGCGCCGTTTGGCCACACCAGGGTATGTGCTTCGGGGTCAAGGCGAACCTGATTGAACAATTGCTCGTCACGCAGCGGGCCAAACAGCTCGCCCGCCAGAATCGGGCTGAAGTCGATCACCTGCTCCAGCCCATCGTCGAAGGTCACCGCGAGGGTGTAGGGCGCAACAAGGCGAAAGGAGCGAACGCGGAAGATTTTGTGGTTCATGGCGTGCCTCACTTCAAAGGGTCGATGGGTTTGGGCCGGTTGCCGCCTTGCAGCAGCGCCCAATCCTGTGCCAGTTCTTCCTGGTGCAACTCGGCCCAGGCCTCTACCAGACGCAACTGTTTTCTTGGCAAATCGCCGGCGATCAACTCCACCGGATCAAAGGTGAACACCGCCATTTCGTCCTGGTAGTAAGCATGGAAATGCGGTGCATGGTGCTGCCCCGATGCCTCAAGGTACATGCGAACGATGATTCCGAAGAAACGGCTTAGCTCAGGCATGAACCACTCCGGTGGCATTCAACAGTGCGCCTTGCATGGGGGTTGTTTGATCGACGTCAACCACCTTGCGCAACAGATGCGGCGACACCGTCCAGTGCTCGCCGCTTTCAGTAATCACTGTCACCGTCTTCTTGTTGTAACGCGTGAGCATGCCGAACAACGGCGGGCGTCCATCCGGCTGAAAACTCACCCGGTCGCCAACGCTGAAATCCAGCATGCGGGCATGCGCGCGCATCTGCGAAAGGAACTTCAATCGCTCGACGATGCGACGGTTGAGGTCGATCAGTTCGGCTTCGGAGAGGTGGTCGATGTTGGGGGTCATGGGCGTTTGATGCGTATCTTGTGGTCGGTCAGCACGACAAAGCAGCCAGCCCAGCCGTCGATGTCTCCAGCGATAGCGGAGACCGCTTCCAACAAGCGCTGACCGCCTGGTTCCCGCAACCTCACAAGGAGAATCCCGGGGTGGGTGCCTGGTACGAACTTGCGTGTGTCCGAGAAGTCCAGGTCCTGGGTGATGAGAAAACGTTGTTCCGCGCCAGCTGCAAGCCAGACGGCCTCGTCCGGAAAACCCGCCAGGTTCTCGTCGATGACCGTGTCTGTCTCATGTCCATGCCGCGCCAATGCGACGGCAAGGCGCACAGGCAGGTTTTCGTCCAGCTTGATCTTCATGCCAAGGCAGGGATGGCAGGCAATGGCAAATCTTCTTCCGCAGAAACCGCCGCGAAAGCGATGACAGCGCGCACGGACGCCTGAGTCAGAGACGGAAAGTCCGTGATGATGGCTTCCACAGACATGCCTTCGGCCAGACTGGCTAGAACGGTGCGGATGGTTACACGCGTCCCGGTCACGACAGGCTCGCCACCACAGATGCCGGGATCGCGCTGGATGTATTGCAGGTAATTCATGCTCATATCGTTTGCCTCGGAGTGGTGGAAATGGTTGCTGGTGTTAATGATTGGCTGTGATGATTAATGGATAAACTAATAATTACGATTTAATTCGACCCTAGCCCCTTTAATTGCTCACAGTGCAGAATGGTGCCTGATCACATTGGCCTGATTATCTGAATTGGCTAAGTCTTGTCTAAAGAAAACCAAAGGGCTCGTATAACTATTTCACCTGCACGAGCTGCTTTTGCGACTTCAGGCAGTGTGGCTTTATCTAAATAGCCAGAATGCGCACATGTATGCCTCCAAATGATAAGATTTCCATATGAGCTTTTAATGCTGACGTGAGCCCACTTTAAAGCACGCCGCTCGCATTTTTCTAATAATTTATCAAATTGATTTATTCTCGTTGAACCAAAACGTGATAGATATCTGTCTTTTAACTGATTTAGTTTAAGTTGCGCGTTAAATGACTCAAGGTGGTTCTGTATGAAATATCCAAAGTCAGGGTGTCGCTTGGCGGCGAAATCTTTAAAAGCATCCTTGGTTGATTGTTCTAAATTTGAGACAGCTGATACTGCTGCAAATCCAGCATAGCGGGCATGAAGCATGTCAGGAGCTGGTTTTGGTGCAACCGCTCCAAGATGGTCAATAAAATATCTTATTTGTCTCGATTCTTGTTTGTTCATTTCTGATTCAGTTCTATTGGCTACTAAGAACTTCAAAGGCAATAGCATGCCTTGTTCTAACTACATCCTCATTAGTTGTTGACTGTGAAATTGAATTTTGAAATTCGATATTGATTCTTAGTTTTTCAAGTTGAGAAGGCAGATTTATTTTGCTCGTATCGTCTAGGCGCATGAGGCTGACGAATATGCTTTCAAGTAGTGCTGAATTGACTGGGCCTCGCCGGCTAAAAGGTTTCTGTCCAAGTTGTTCAACTATTTTGAGCGCAACTTTTGGAAACAGCGATTCGAATGAAATAGCGCTCTCTGAGTCAAATTCCAAATTTCGTTTCATTGACATAGATAGAAAGTCTTTCATCGGTCTCTGGTAATTTCCTAATCCTTCATAAAGTGAAAATAATCTAAGAATAAGTTCGACGTCTTTTTGGTGCTTATCCACATCAGGTTTTCCGAGAATTTTACGCCAATCTAGATTTCTATTTAATCTGCGAAGCTTTTCCACTACTTTGCCGCGATAAACGCAATTTCTTATTTCTTGTGGTTTTAAAGGGGTTCCTCCGGTATTTAGCCTCTCAAATATATGATAAGCAGCTGTAGGTTCGCCTTTAGGTGATAATTGCCGAATATTCATGGCTCTGAGAACCGCGCCTCTGAGTTTTCTTTGGTCGCTATCCGATAATTCGATGAAGGATTTGTTGAGAAATGGGCTTTTAGGAGATAGGCCAATAAGCTTGAATACTGTTTTTTTTGATTTTTGGTCTTCGGCGCCAAAGTACCCTTCGAAAAAATAGACGACACTTGTGATGCGTTGTTGACCATCAATCACAACGTATTTGTTGTGCTCGTCGATATATAAGAAGACAGGGGGGATCGGTAGGCCCAGCAAAAAAGATTCAATAAGAAGTGAGGCTTGTTTTTGGCTCCATACAAACTCACGTTGGTAGTCTGGAATGAGAATTTCTTCTTCTTTCCATTGTTCAAATATTCCTGAAAGGGTTAAATCCGATGGGTAAGTGACAATGTCATATGTAACATAGCTTTCTTCCTCTTCTTCGGCTTCTATTTCAAATTCTGTGCTTGTTGCTTCTATCTTATTCATCATCAACCTTAATTAAATATAATTGGAGTAATTAAAGGGGCCAGGCACACATTATTTCCTTCACTTTGCCAACGCCACCGGCACATAAGGACTCGCAGGATTAACGGTGAGTGTTTGCGTTGCCGGGTGCAGCACCAGATCCATCATTTCCATGGGCACCGCGCCGAATAAAGGTTCATCGCCCATGACTAGGGCGGAGAGGTCGCAATGGCGGTCGGCGAAGTGAATACGGAGCGGACCTATCATTGGGACAGCCTTACGCGTGCAGTCGGTCAGAATGATTTCCCGCGTGCTGACTTCCGAAGTGTCAAAACCCAATTGCAGCGCCAAGTGTTCCGGCAGCGTAAAGAAGACTGAGCCGGAATCGACCAGCGATTTGACGGCTAATCGTCTCTTGTTGAATAGATTCTCGACGTTAATGTCTGCGTAAGTAATACCCATGTCGTCACCTATTGAGTGGTTTACAGCTTTACCGGGGGTCCGATTAAAGTGGCCGGACTCAAATTACTCATTGCAGTTCTCAAGCCGCTTTCAACAAGGGCAACCGCACGTCGATTTCATCCCACGGTACGAAGACCCGGCCTTGTTCATCTTTTTCCAGCACCATCCATTCTGTCAGCGCGGTAACGTCTTTGTGAACGTTGCGGTAGTGCCGGCTCAGTTTCTTGGCCAGCAGAACAATTGGGGACAGACCACGGATTCATGCTATTTCCGGCTCCGCCAATTACGTGGATTGCGGCTGGTATGGAAACAAGCAACCACCACTACTTGTTGATCCCACAATCTGTAGAACAGGCCATAGGGAAACCGCCTGACCAAGGCGCGGCGCGTGTCCCGATGAACCACGGCATATTGCAATGGCTGCGCTGAAAGACGATCTGCGGTATCTCTTACCGCAGAAAGAAACTCTTCTCCCAGTCCATCTTTTTGGCGCGCATACCAAGCTGACGCTTCCACGATGTCCGCTACCGCTTCCGGACGGTAGATGACTCCGGTCATTGCGGCTGTTTACGCGCAAAAGCGAGAACCTCTTCCCAGACCAGGCCGGATGGACCTTCCTGTTCCAGTGTGTCCAGGCGGCGGTCGAGTTCAAGGTATTGTTCTTTCGACAGTTGCAACGGTGAGGGATCCCGTTCCATATCCGCCCACAATTCGTCGAGCAGAAAAAGCTTGTCTTCCTTGCTTAGATTGGAGATGTCGATGGCGCTCATGAATTGACTCCTGTTTTTTGCATAGATGTGGCGTCCTGTTTCGTCGAGCTCAAATTAAATTGGCCAGGCACACAATATTCAAATCGCTTCATCAATATGTAACGCTGGTACACGGATGCAGAATCTCGATGATTTCCAGGCTCGCGACCTGGGCTTCGAGGCTGATTTCTTTCAGCGTGGCGGGGGTGAGCCCCAGCAATTGCATGCTGTTTGTGGCGCGGCTGTCGGGGCGGTAGGTTTCGGGCTCGTATTCGGTTTTTAGGCAGGGGGCCAGATTGGCGGCCAGGTCGCCGGCCAAGTGGATCACGGCGACTTCCTTGGCGAAGTCCGGGGTCGCGGCGGGGTCGAGTTGATGGCGCACCGGGAGGGTCAGTTTTTCCGGCAGTCCCCAGCTTTCCAGCAAGGCGGCGCCCAGTTCGGCGTGGCTGAAGCCGAAGACCCGGTGTTCCGCATCGGCCAGGCTGATTTCGTTTTGTTGCGCTTGTTGTAGCGCCTCGCGGTACTGCGCCGGGCGGCGGACGTAGAACACCAGACGGCCGACACCTAGCAGCAGGCCGGCCAGGAACAGGCTTTCTGCGTCCCGCATCCGCAGCCGGTCGGCGATCAGCCGGGCGAGCACGGCGCTGGTGGCGCTGTTGTCCCAGAAGGTGTTCATGTCCACGAATTCGGCCGGAATGTCGCGGAACGTGTTGACCGCCGCCGTTGCCAGCACGAGGTCGCGCATGGCGTTGTGGCCGATGAGGGCGACGGCGCGGGTGAGCGTCTCGACCTTGCCCCGGCTTCCATACAACGCCGAATTGGCCAGCCGCAACACGGTCGCCGTCAGGTTGGCATCCAGTTCGATGACTTCGATGAGGTCTTGCGCGCTGGCGGTGGGCGACTTCATCACCGTGCAGGCGCGTATCACCAGGTCGGGCAGGCTGAACAGGCTGGAGACTTCGCTGGCTAGTTCGTGGGGTGTGTTCATCGTCATGCTGCGATGTACTCAATACGTGCGCGGGGTAATTGGGAACAGACCACGGATTTCATTTCCCCTCGCCCTCCTTCAATCGCTTCAGCATGGCTTTATCCAGTAAATCCTTTTCCCGATAGTCGGTCTTTGCCTTCAGCAAACCGTCGATATTGAGCACTGGAATGCGCACACCTTCCAGATTGACCACGCGCACATGAGGTTGCAGGGTCTCGTAGGTTTCGCCATTCACAGCGAAAAGGATGTCGATGACGATGCGGTCGGCGATGCGGATGTTTTCGATATCAGGGTCGTTGGCTTCGCGCGTGAACCAAGTTGGATCAATTTCGCGAGCGGATTCAAGAAAGGACAGGCTTTCTACCAGGCGTGCGCCGTTGTCTTGGTCAAACGGAACCAGAATGTCCACGTCCTCGGTGGCGCGCAGGATGCCGTTCAGGCGGATGGCGTGTCCTCCCACGAGGATGTAGCGCACCCCCTGGGTTTGCAGACTTCGGCAGACTTCAAGTAGGTCGTTTTGCATGTTCTTGAAACCAGGCTTGACGGTTGCGTTCTTTCTCCGCATCCATCGTATCGAAGAAGGCTTGCGTGCCGCGAAAGATGCCGCGCGGCTGGAAGTCCGGTACGCCGGGCAGCCGGGTCATGGCATCCAGCCGCGCACCGCGCTCCAGGGCTTCTTGCGGGGTGCTGGCGAATTCTTGCCAATGGCGGTTGCCGACAATGCGCATGGGCTGATCACGCATACGCGTAGCCTTCTTCGCGTTGATGGCGGATCGCCTGAATGATGACCCTATCGTTTGCCACATCGAAATCGTAGAGCGCGATATAGCCTGACTTGCCTCGCGCCAAAACCAATTCGCGCAAACCCGCTTCCACCTTGCGGCCAATCAGCGGGTGTTCTTTCAGAACGGCCAGTCCACGCATCAAAGAAGGACCGGTTTCCAACGCAGCCTGGGCATCGTTGTCGCGGAGAAAAAGCGCAAGACGTTCCATGTCAATCAGTGCTCGCGGTGAGAGGATCAGTTGCGGCACGGGTTTTACAACTTGGTTGGGGCGGGACGTTCAACTTGCTTACCTTCCAACAGGGCCTGGATGTAGCTGAAAACTTCGTCCGCGTCATATACCAATCCGTACTGGGCGACTTCCTCTCGGGCCAGTAGAGCGGAGTTGACAAATTCACGCCGTTTTTCCGCCAGTTCGGTTTGTACTTGCAGTGCGTCGACCATGAAGGCGTGAGAAGACTTGCCGGCCGCTTCTGCGGCATTGGCGATGCGGGTTTTCAGTGTGTCAGGCAATTTCAATGTGGTTGTGGCGCTAGACATTTTGAATCTCCTTCTTGTATTCGGGTGCTACCAAAGTAGCACCCGAATGTGCCTACGGCAACGTGCAAAGGCCGATCCACCTTACTGACACGCCTCGCATTCCTCGAACCCCGCATCGCCCGGCCGCATCGTGCAAGCCTTGCCGACGATTTCCGGTTCCGGCAGGTTGGGCGAGGCGACGTAGCCGCCTGTCGTGCCACCACTCGATACCGCATTCAGTTCGCCGCCCTTGCCGGTGGATTTCTCGGCGTGGGTGGCGCCCAGGGAGCGCAGGTAGTAGGTGGTTTTCAGGCCGCGTATCCAGGCGAGTTTGTAGGTTTCGTCGAGCTTCTTGCCGCTGGCGCCGTGGAAGTAGAGGTTGAGGCTTTGCGCCTGGTCGATCCATTTCTGGCGGCGGGCGCCGGCTTCGATCAGCCAGACCGGGTCGACTTCGAAGGCTGTGGCGTAGAGCTGGCGCAGGTCGGCCGGGATGCGGTCGATCTTGGCCAGGCTGCCGTCGAAATACTTGATATCGCCGACCATGACTTCGTCCCACAGGTTGAGCGCCTTGAGGTCGCGCACCAGGTACTGGTTGACCACGGTGAATTCGCCGGACAGGTTGGATTTGACGAACAGGTTCTGGTAGGTCGGCTCGATTGAAGCGGAGACGCCGACGATGTTGGCGATGGTGGCGGTGGGGGCGATGGCCAGGCAGTTGGAGTTGCGCATGCCGACCGACATGATGCGGCTGCGCAAGGCATTCCAGTCCAGGGTCTCGGAGAAGTCGGCCTCCAGGTACGAAACCCCGTCGCCGCCGCGTTCTTCCGCCAGCAGTTTCAGCGAATCCTGCGGCAGGATGCCCTGGCTCCACAGCGAGCCGTTGAAGGTGCTGTAACGGCCGCGTTCTTCGGCCAGATCGGCGGAAGCCGAATAGGCGTAGTAGGCGACGGCTTCCTGGGCGCGATCGGCGAATTCCACTGCCTCGTTGCTGGCGTAGGGGATGCGCATCAGGTGCAGCGCGTCCTGGAATGCCATCGTGCCGAGGCCGACCGGGCGGTGTTTCAGGTTGGAATTGCGCGCCTTGCCGACGTTGTAGAAGTTGATGTCGATGACGTTGTCCAGCATGCGCATGGCGGTGCGGATGGTCTGCTTCAGCTTGTCGTGGTCGAGGCCGCCGTCCTTGATGTGGTTGGCGAGGTTGACCGAGCCCAGGTTGCAGACGGCGATTTCGTTGTCGTTGGTGTGCAGCGTGATTTCGGTGCACAGGTTGGAGCTATGCACGACGCCGACGTGCTGGTTGGTGTAGCGCACGTTGCAGGCGTCCTTGAAGGTGATCCAGGGATGGCCGGTCTCGAACAGCATCGAGATCATCTTGCGCCAGAGGCCGATGGCGGCAACTTTCTTGAATACCTTGATCTCGCCGCGCGCGGCTTTTTCCTCGTAACGGACGTAGGCGGCTTCGAAGGCGCGACCGAAAAGGTCATGCAGATCGGGCACGTCGGACGGGCTGAACAGCGTCCATTCGGCGTTTTCCATCACCCGTTTCATGAACAGGTCCGGCACCCAGTTGGCGGTGTTCATGTCGTGCGTGCGGCGGCGGTCGTCGCCGGTGTTCTTGCGCAGTTCGAGGAATTCCTCGATGTCCATGTGCCAGGTTTCCAGGAAGGCGCACACCGCGCCCTTGCGCTTGCCGCCCTGGTTGACCGCGACGGCGGTGTCGTTGGCCACTTTCAGGAATGGCACCACGCCTTGCGATTTGCCGTTGGTGCCCTTGATATAGGCGCCGAGCGAACGCACGCGGGTCCAGTCGTTGCCGAGGCCGCCGGCGTATTTTTGCAGCAGCGCGTTTTCCTTGATCGCCTGATAGATGCCGTCGAGGTCGTCCGGCACCGTGGTCAGGTAACAACTGGAAAGCTGGCTGTGGCGGGTGCCGGCGTTGAACAGCGTCGGCGTGCTGCTCATGTAGTCGAACTTCGACAGCACGCTGTAGAACTCCAGCGCGCGGGTTTCGCGGTCGATTTCGTTGATCGACAGACCCATCGCCACGCGCATGAAGAAGGCTTGCGGCAGTTCGATGCGGCGCTCGTCGATGTGCAGGAAGTAGCGGTCGTACAGAGTTTGCAGGCCGAGGTAGTGGAATTGCAGGTCGCGGTTGGCGTCGAGTGCGGCGGCCAGGCGCGGCAGGTCGAATTGCAGCAGGCGTTCGTCGAGCAGTTCGGCTTCGATGCCCAACTTGATGTAGGACTGGAAATAGTCGGCATATTTTTTACCCCCGTGCGCGCCCATTTCCTTCTGGCCGACTTCTTCGCCGAGAACTTCGCGGCGGATGGAATGCATCAGCAGGCGCGAGGTGACGTAGTTGTATTCCGGGTCTTTCTCGATCAGCGAACGCGCCGACAGGATCAGCGAACGGCGCACTTCATCCATCGGCACGCCGTCGTAGATGTCGCGCAGCGTGGCTTGCAGGATGGCCTGCGGGTTGGTTTCCGCAAGGCCTTCGCAGGCGACGGTGATGATGTCGGTCAGATGGCCCAGGTCGAGCGGGCGGCGTTCGCCGTTTTCCAGGCAGTACAACGTGTGTTCCTGAACCTGTTGCTGCTTCTGCTTGGCGCGTTCTGCGTTGCGCTTTTCCCGATACAGCACATAGGCGCGGGCGACTTCATGTTCGCCGGAGCGCATCAGCGCCAGTTCGACCTGGTCCTGGATGTCTTCGATGTGGAAGGTGCCGCCGTTGGGCTGGCGACGAATCAGCGCATTGACGACGCCGCCGGTGAGGTTTTCCACCACGTCGCGAATGCGCGCGCTGGCCGCCGCCTGACCGCCATTCACGGCGATGAAGGCCTTGGTCAGCGCAATGGCGATCTTGGCGGGTTCGAAAGCGACCACGGAGCCGTTGCGGCGGATGATTTTGTGGTCGGGGTAAGCGGGTGCGGCCGGCGATTCGGGCGCTTGTACATCGTGCATCAGGATGCTGCTGGCGGGGGTCTGGAAATCGGTGGAAAGCTGCATGGGTGCGTCTCCTTCAGGTCTGGTACCAGTCTCGGTGCGGTGCTGCGCTGCCTACGGCTGGTTTATTAGAAAACACTAAATCTAGTGTCTTTGCGTCTTGCTGGCGCTAATTCTAGTGTCGGAGACGGGTCCGTCAACTGCTTTTTTATGCACAAGCTATCCACAGGGTTGTCTACAAGCGGTGAATCGTGGCGGCGTCAAAACCCAGGCTGGATGGCAGCGAGGCAGGCCGACTTATCCACAGATTCCATATTGGCGTCGCGGTATCATGGCGGCCATTTTTTGCACTGCGCCAACCGACATGCGTAATACCGCCGTTCTCCTGATCGCCTGCCCGGACAAGAAGGGCCTGGTCGCCGCCATCGCCAATTTCCTGTTGCAACATAACGCCAACATCCTGCACGCCGATCAGCACCAGGACAGCACGGCCGGCCTGTTTCTGATGCGCGTGGAATGGGCGCTGGACGGCTTCGAGCTGGGCTTGCACAAGTTCGACGCGGCGTTTGCGCCCATCGCGGCCGCGCATGCGCTGAAGTGGAATCTGTCGCTGTCCAGCGTCAAGCCGCGCATGGCGATCTTGGTTTCCAAATACGACCATTGCCTGGCCGATCTGCTCTACCGCCATCACGCCGGCGAGCTGTACTGCGATATCCCGCTGATCATCAGCAATCACCCGGATACGCACTGGCTGGCAGCGGCGTACAAGATTCCGTTTCAGCACATCCAGGTCAGCAAGGAAAACAAGGCTGAAGCCGAGGCGCAGCAACGCGCGTTACTGGCGGCGCATCACGTCGATTTCATCGTGCTGGCGCGTTACATGCAGGTGCTGTCGCCGGAGTTCATGAGCCATTACCCGAATCGCATCATCAACATCCACCATTCGTTTTTGCCTGCGTTCCACGGCGCCAAACCGTATCAGCGTGCGTTCGAGCGCGGCGTCAAGCTGATCGGCGCGACCAGCCATTACGTAACAGAAATATTGGATGATGGCCCGATCATCGAGCAGGACGTGACCCGCATTTCGCATCGCGACGAACTGGATAATCTGGTGCAGAAGGGCGCCGATCTGGAGAAAGTGGTGCTGTCGCGCGCGGTGCGCTGGCATATCGACAACCGCATACTTGTGTACGGCAACAAGACGGTAGTTTTTGACTGAACCTGGCCTGAACGGAATCAATTCAATGCACATTTCGATGACGACTGCTCAGATATTGCAAACAGCCGTGGCACGGGTGCTGTCTGTTGCACAGCCGCTGAGGATCATTCTTTTCGGCTCCTACGCACGCGGTGACGCAGATGCGCAATCCGATATCGATTTGCTTGTCGTTGAGCAGGATGTCGCGGATCGCGGGCAGGAAATGCTCAGACTGACGCGCTCCATCGGTTATCTCGGTCTCGGCGTCGATGTGCTGGTGTATTCCGAGCAGGAGGTGGCGCGGCGTGGCCAGGTGCCAGGCACGCTGCTTTATCACGCATTGAATGAAGGAAAAGTGCTGTATGACGCCCGCACTTGAAGAGGCGCTGAAACTGTTGCGACTCGCCCAGGCTGACAGGGATACCTTGGTCTATCTGATTCCCGCTGTTCATCTGCGCGATGCCTCCGTGTTGTTTCATGCACAACAGGCCATCGAGAAGGCCTTCAAGGCAGTGATGACGGCGAAGAACGTGCCGTTTGGACGCTCTCACAATTTGTTGGCGCTGGCTGCTGCGCTGCTGGAGCATGGCGAGGACACGCCCTATCCGCCCGATGAAGTGGCAGCGCTAAACCCGTATGCGGTGTTGTTTCGCTATGACGACGAGGACATCGCACTGGTCAGCCGTATCGAGGCCGAGGAGATGGTGATGAATGTGCTGTCCTGGGCGGAGAATGTTTTGGAAATCCGCCCGTGACCGAAACATCTGAAGGCGCGCTGCGCTGGCATATCGACAACCGCATTCTGGTCTACGGCAACAAGACGGTAGTTTTTGACTGAACTAGGACGAGCAACCATGAAAACCATCCTGATCACCGGCGGCGCGGGTTACATCGGCTCGCACGCCTGCGTCGAATTCCTTAATGCCGGTTACGACATCGTCGTACTCGACAACCTGTGCAACAGCAGCCCGGAATCGCTGCAACGGGTGCGCGAACTGACCGGCCAGGATTTTCCCTTCGTCGAAGGCGATATCCGCGACCGCGCCACGCTGGACAAGTTGTTCCGCGATCACGACATCGACGCGGTGATCCATTTCGCCGGCCTCAAAGCAGTCGGTGAGTCGGTGGAAAAACCGCTGATCTACTACGACAACAACATCGCCGGCAGCATCACGTTGTTCGAGGCCATGCAGGCGGCGGGGGTGAAGACCATCGTGTTCAGTTCCTCGGCCACGGTTTACGGTGACCCGGCCAGCGTGCCGATTCGCGAGGATTTTCCGGTAGGTGGCACCACCAACCCCTACGGCACCAGCAAGCTGTTCATCGAAAAAATTCTGCAAGACGTGGCGATTTCCGATCCGGCCTGGCACATCGGCCTGTTGCGCTATTTCAATCCGGTCGGCGCGCACAAGAGCGGCCGCATCGGCGAAGACCCGCGCGGCATTCCCAACAACCTGATGCCCTATATCTCGCAGGTGGCCGTGGGCCGGCGCGAATTCCTCAATGTCTGGGGCGACGATTACCCGACTCCGGACGGTACCGGCGTGCGCGATTACATCCACGTCGTCGATCTGGTGCTGGGCCACATCAAGGCGGTGGAAAAACTGGCTGAAAGTGCGGGCGTGCGCATCTGGAATCTGGGCACCGGTCAGGGTTACAGCGTGCTCGATATGGCGCGCGCGTTCGAAGTCGCCAGCAAACGGCCGGTACCTTACAAAATCGGCCCGCGCCGCGTCGGCGATATCGCCCAGTGCTACGCCGATCCCGCGTTGGCGGCGCGTGAACTGGGCTGGCGGGCGACGCATGGCCTGGATGAAATGTGCGAGGACACCTGGCGCTGGCAGTCGATGAATCCGCATGGATTCACGTCTTGATGTGGTTGGGCCTTACAGATTTTCAGTGGCGAGGTCATGTTTGAACCTTGAAACCGCAGTTGACCGCTCTTCATCCTCTTGGGGCCTGCATGTACTCGACGTTTAGCGCCTTCGATCACGTTCACCGCTTGGGCGAGTCCGCTACGCGCCCGATTACGGGGTTGGCGAGCCGTCTGGCTGCGTTGCTCCTCCTCGCCATGCCTCGGCATGACTCGTCGTTGCGCCTTGCCAGCCGACTCGCCAACCCCGCACTCGGGCGCGTTCAACTGCGGTTTCAAGGTTGATTGTGAACAGTTACAACACGCAGTAATCAAGAGCGTTTAGCCATGCTTTTCAACTCCATCGAGTTTCTGTTCCTGTTTTTGCCGGTTTTGCTGTTTGTTTTTTTCCGGCTTGGGCGCTATAGCCGTCGCTTGGCCGCAGCCTGGCTGGCGGCTGGCTCGATTTTTTTCTATGGGTGGTGGAATCCGGCCTATGTAGGATTGTTGCTGGCCTCGATCCTGTTCAATTATCTGGTTGGTTATGGTTTGGCGCGCGGCGGCGATATCGGATCTCTGCGCCGCAGACGCTGGCTGCTATTCGGCATTGCGTGCAACCTGGGCCTATTGGCGTATTTCAAGTACGCCAATTTTTTCATTGATACGCTGAACACTGCATTCGGCATGTCATATGGTTTTGCAGAGATCATTCTTCCGCTTGGTATCTCATTCTTCACATTTACCCAGATTGCGTTTCTGGTAGATGCCGCGCGTGGCGAGGCTAAAGAGTTTGATTTCATCCATTACGTGCTGTTTGTAACTTATTTTCCGCACTTGATCGCCGGGCCGGTGCTGCATCACAAGGAGATGATGCCGCAATTTGGAAGGGCTGCCACCTATCGCTTCAATACTGAATTCATTACGGTGGGCATGACCATCTTTGCGTTGGGACTGTTCAAGAAGGTGGTGCTTGCAGATGGAGTGGCGCCCTATGCGACACCTATCTTCAGTGCAGCGGAAGCGGGTGAAATGCTCTCGTTTTTTCAGGCATGGGGTGGGGCGCTGGCTTACACCTTGCAGCTTTATTTCGATTTTTCCGGTTACTCGGATATGGCTATCGGCCTTTCTTACATGATCGGCGTGAAGTTGCCTCTGAACTTCAATTCTCCTTACAAGGCCGCCAACATTGCCGAGTTTTGGCGGCGTTGGCATATGACTCTGTCGCGTTTCCTGCGCGATTATCTGTACATCCCTTTGGGGGGGAATAGAAAAGGCCCGGCGCGACGTTATGTCAATCTCATGGCCACCATGCTGCTCGGCGGGTTGTGGCATGGAGCAGGCTGGTCTTTTGTGGTTTGGGGTGGGTTGCATGGCCTTTATCTTGTAATTCATCAGGCCTGGTCTGCAATACGGCAGCGTTTGGGGTGGGTGGCGCCCTCCAGGCTCGGGCGTATTGCCTCTGTCGCGCTCACTTTTCTGGCGGTTGTGGTGGCCTGGGTTTTCTTCAGGGCGGAATCTTTCTCCGGCGCGCTTTCAGTGCTGAGCGGTATGAGTGGCTTGAATGGCATTTCACTACCCGAGGCTATTGCCTTGCGAATGGGTGCGATCTCGCCTTGGCTGGAGCAGGTGGGGGTGACATTTGCACCGGGCGGCGGGCGCGACTTCGTGTTCAATTACCTGTGGATATTGGCTTTGTTGCCGGTCGTGTTCTTGACGCCAAATACGCAGGAGATCATGCGTCGGTTTCCGCCTGCGTCGGCAAACCCGGATGCATCTGCTGAGCGTGGCTTGGTTTGGGCGCCCCAAGGCGTGTGGGCGGTACTGATGGCGGTCTTGCTGGCGGCGGGGTTGCTCTCGCTGATGAAGCCCAGTGAGTTTCTTTACTTTCAGTTCTAAGGCCATGTCATGAAGCGCTATCTGACGATCTGGCTTGCTGCAACGGGTGTGTTGCTGCTAACGACCGCCGCGATCAATTTGGTGGTGGATCCCTATGGAATCTTCCGACTGGTCGATGCAAAGGGACTAAATCAGATCAAACCCCACGCGGGTGAGCAAGGCGCAATGACCAAGGCTTATCAAGTGCTGCGCGTACAACCGAGCGGTCTGATTCTTGGCAACTCTCGTGCTGAAGTCGGTTTTGACCCAGCCCATTTTGCTTGGCCGGACGCTGCTGTCCCGGTTTACAACCTGGCACTGCCGGGCACGGGAACACACACTACTTTGCAGTATTTGCAGCATGTGCTTGAGGCGCAAAAGGGTGATCCGCCCAAGGTCATCGTGTGGGGCATCGATTTCATGGATTTTTTGACAGACCGCACAACGCATTCCAACCGCGGCATGGTGGACAAGAAGGATCCGCGTTTGCTGGCAAATCCGGATGGCAGCCGTAACCCGAGTCGCGGACTTCAGCAATTACGGGATGGATTTGAGGCGACATTCACGCTTGGCGCTTTGCTGGATTCCATTTCCACCCTGCGGGCACAGCAAAATCCGTATTCAGCGGATTTGACCTCGCTTGGATTCAATCCGATGCGCGACTACACGAAGATCACCGCAGACGAAGGTTATTGGGCCATTTTCCAGCAAAGAAATATCGAGAACATCAAGGCATATTCAAACCGTCCGCACGATATTTTCGATGCCAGCGGGGCAACTTCTCCCGCATTGGATGATTTGCGGCGCGTGATCAAACTTTGTCGCCAACACGGTATCAATCTGCGCTTGGTGATCTACCCCTACCACGCCCATCTACTGGAAATAATTCAGTTGACCGGCCATGGGAAAGTATTCGAAAACTGGAAACGAGCGGTTGTGCATGTTGCGCACACGGAATCGATCTCTGCCGGTCTGGCGCCCATTCCGCTCTGGGATTTCAGTTTGTTCAACGAATATACCGAATCCAGCGTACCAGCCAAGGGAGACAAAAAAACAATAAACAAGTGGTATTGGGAGGCTGGGCACTTCAAACGTGAGTTGGGCGATCGGATTCTTGAACAGGTGTTATCGGAAGGTTCGCCTTACCCGGAACTCGGGATAAGGCTTGATTCGACGAACCTGGAATCAGTGTTGACACAGCAGCAAGCCCTTGCATTGAATTACCGACAGACGCATGCGGCTGAAGTCGATGAATTGGTGAAAATGGCTGAAAGAAACAGTTTTATTTCTGCTCGCCGTTGAGCGAGCAAATGTCTTTTTCCATTGCCCGACAGGGCGAAGAGATGTTTTTTGGAGATTGCGATGATTTTGGTAACAGGCGGCGCCGGCTTCATCGGCGCGAATTTCGTTCTGGACTGGCTGAAGCAGCATCACGAGCCGGTCATCAACCTCGACAAACTGACTTACGCGGGCAATCTGGAGAATCTGGCCAGCCTGAAGGGTGACGAGCGGCACATCTTCGTGCAGGGCGACATCGGCGACCGCGCCTTGATCGCCAAGCTGCTGGCCGAATACCAGCCGCGCGCCATCGTCAATTTCGCCGCCGAGTCGCATGTCGATCGTTCCATCCACGGCCCGGAAGATTTCATCCAGACCAATATCGTCGGCACTTTCCACTTGCTCGAAGAAGTGCGCGCCCACTGGAACAACTTGTCGGACGCCGACAAGGCCGCGTTCCGTTTCCTCCACGTCTCCACCGACGAAGTCTATGGTTCGCTGGGCAAGGAAGATGCACCGTTCACCGAAGAAACCCCGTTCGCCCCGAACAGCCCGTATTCCGCCAGCAAGGCCTCGTCCGACCATCTGGTGCGCGCCTATCACCACACCTACGGCCTGCCGGTGCTGACCACCAACTGCTCCAACAACTACGGGCCGTACCAGTTCCCGGAGAAGCTGATCCCGCTGATGATCCTCAACGCCACGCGCGCCAAACCGCTGCCGATCTACGGCGATGGCATGAACGTGCGCGACTGGCTGTACGTCTCCGACCACTGTGCCGCCATCCGCGTCGTGCTGGAGAAGGGCAGGGTGGGTGAGACCTACAACATCGGCGGCTGGAACGAGATGCCCAATCTCGACATCGTCCACACCGTCTGCGGCCTGCTCGATGAGTTTCAGCCTGACCCCGAAGGCTCTGCCACGCGCCTGATCACCTACGTCAAAGACCGCCCCGGCCACGACCGCCGCTACGCCATCGACGCGACCAAGATTCACCGCGAGTTAGGTTGGAAACCCAGCGAGACATTTGAAACCGGCATCCGCAAAACCGTGCAGTGGTATCTCGACAACATGGGCTGGGTGGAAAACGTGGCGAGCGGCGCGTATCGGGAATGGGTTGGCAAGCAATACGGCTGAAACGCTAAAACTTGCCAGATATATCCAAACGGACATAATGCATGAAGCTGATACGATTTCTGGGGGACTCCCTGAAGTGTTTGCGGGCTTTTCCCTCAGATGCGCGTCAGGATGCCGGTCATCAACTGGATCATGTGCAGCGTGGCGCGCAACCCGACGATTTCAAGCCGATGCCATCGATAGGCAAAGGGGTCGAAGAGTTACGCATCTGGGATGAAGCCGGCACGTTTCGGGTGATTTATCTGGCAAGGTTGGCTGATGCGGTTTATGTACTGCACGCCTTCCAGAAGAAAACCCAGGCGACGGCGCGATATCGAAACCGCGAAACAGCGTCTGGATATTTTGATGCGAGGTGGCTTATGAGCAAAATCGAAAGCTTTGAAAGTGTTTGGGATGCCATCGCGGATACGCCGGAAGAAGCGATGAATATGCGTGTGCGATCCGAGTTGATGGTCAAGATTGCCGCGCTAATTGCAGAAAGCGGTTGGACCCAGACCGATGCTGCGCGCCATTGCGGTATTACTCAGCCGCGTATCAATGACCTGCTACGCGGACGTCTGTCGCGCTTTTCTCTGGATGCGTTGGTCAACATCGCTGCAAAGCTGGGTCAGCGGGTGCATGTCGAGCTGGAAGCTGCATGACCGCAGGAAAATATCTCTTCGAAGCAACTTGAACAGGGTAATAACATGACTCGCAAAGGCATCATCCTCGCCGGCGGTTCCGGCACCCGGCTGTACCCGGCGACGTTGGCAGTCTCCAAGCAACTGCTGCCGATCTACGACAAACCGATGATCTACCACCCGCTGACCACGCTGATGCTGGCGGGAATTCGCGACATCCTGATCATCTCGACGCCGCAGGACACGCCGCGCTTCGAGCAACTTCTCGGCGACGGCAGCCAGTGGGGCGTCAACCTGCGCTATGCCGTGCAGCCGAGCCCGGACGGCCTCGCGCAAGCCTTCATCATCGGCGCCGATTTCGTTGGTAATTCGCCTTCCGCGCTGGTGCTGGGCGACAACATCTTCTACGGCCACGACATGGCGCAAGACCTGCGCGCCGCATCGGCCAGCGAGCAGGGCGCGACGGTATTCGCCTATCGCGTGCATGACCCGGAACGCTACGGCGTGGTTGAATTCGATGCCGCCGGCAAAGCCATCAGCCTGGAAGAAAAACCCAAACAACCCAAGTCGAACTACGCCGTCACCGGCTTGTACTTTTACGACAACCGGGTGGTCGAGGTGGCGAAGAACCTGGCGCCTTCGCCGCGCGGCGAACTGGAAATCACCGACGTCAACAAACAGTACCTGGCCTGGGATGAACTCAGCGTTTCCATCATGGGGCGCGGCTTGGCCTGGCTGGATACCGGTACGCACGAATCGCTGCTGGAAGCCTCGCTGTTCATCCAGACCATCGAAAAACGCCAAGGCCTGAAGATCGCCTGCCCGGAAGAAATCGCCTACCGCCAGGGTTATATCGACGCCGAACAGGTCGCCAAACTGGCCGAACCGCTGAAGAAAAACGCCTACGGCCAGTATTTGCTGGCGATGCTGAACGAGCGGGTGTTTTGATGAACGCGATCGAAAGCCGTTGTAGGTTGGGCAAAGCGCAGCGTGCCCAACATTTCACGCTCGGATGTTGGGCACGCTGCGCTTTGCCCAACCTACGGTTACTGTGAATTGATCGCCCATGAACATTATTGAAACCAACCTGCCCGAAGTGCTGTTGCTCGAACCCAAGGTGTTCGGCGATGCGCGCGGGTTTTTTCTGGAAAGCTGGAATCGCCAGACCTTCGCCGAGTTAGGAAAAAACGGCGGCCTGGATATCGACTTCGTGCAGGACAACCACTCCCGTTCCGCCCAGGGCGTGCTGCGTGGCATTCATTACCAACTCAACCAGCCGCAAGGCAAGCTGGTGCGCGTGGTTTCCGGCGCGGTGTTCGATGTGGCGGTCGATCTGCGCAAAAGCTCGCCGCGCTTCGGCCAGTGGACCGGGCACGAGATTTCCGCCGAAAACAAACAGATGTTGTGGATACCGCCCGGCTTCGGCCACGGCTTTCTGGTGTTGTCCGAGGCGGCGGATTTCCTCTACAAAACGACGGCTTTGTATGCGCCGCAATGGGATCGCGGCGTGCGCTGGAACGATCCGGACATCGGCATTCAATGGCCGCTGGAGGGTTTGCAAACCGGCGAGCCGCAACTGTCCGGCAAGGACCAGATCGCGGCGTTGTTGAAGGATGCGGAGGTGTACGCATGACGCAACGCGGCAGGATTCTGCTCACCGGCAGTCGCGGCCAGGTCGGCTGGGAACTCGCGCGCAGCCTGGCCACCTTGGGCGAAGTCGTCGCGCTCGACTCCAGCCGCCTCGACCTGACCGATGCCGCCGCCATTCGTCGCATGGTGGCGGAAATCAAGCCGCGCATCATCGTCAATCCGGCCGCGCATACCGCCGTCGACAAGGCCGAAAGCGAGCCGGATCTGGCGCATGCGATCAACGCGACCGCGCCCGGCATTCTGGCCGAGGAAGCCGAGAAGCTCGGCGCGCTATTGGTGCATTACTCGACCGATTACGTCTTCGACGGCAGTGGCAACACCGCCCGTCTGGAAGACGAGGCGACCGGCCCGCTCAACGTCTATGGCGCCACCAAGCTGGCCGGCGAGCAGGCGATTCAAGCCGCCTGCCAACGCCACCTGATCTTCCGTACCTCCTGGGTGTATGGCGCGCGCGGTGCGAACTTCCTGCTCACCATGCGCCGCTTGATGCGCGAACGGCCGGAACTGAAAATCGTCGCCGACCAGATCGGTGCGCCGACCTGGTGCCGCAGCCTGGCCGAGGCCACCGCGCAGGTGCTGGCGCAAGTCGAAGCGCCGAATCGTGGCGCCGACAAACCGCAGCCCTGGGGCGTCTATCACATGACCAATGCCGGCGAGACTTCATGGCATGGCTTTGCGCAGGCCATTCTCGACTTCGATGCGCCGGAAACGCCCTCACGTCTTTTGCCTATCCCGAGCAGCGATTACCCGACGCCAGCCAGGCGTCCGCTCAATTCCCGTCTCAACAACGACAAGCTGGAACGCGTATTCGGCGTGCGTCTGCCGGATTGGCGCGAGGCGCTCCGGCTGTGCATGGACAGCGGAGTCGTTAGCGCTTCAGCGCTTACAAATCCGGCGTCCCCCTCTTGCGGGGACAAATGAAATCGGGCGCTGTAGGTGCGAATTCATTCGCACAATCAAACACATCGGTGCGAATGAATTCGCACCTACAACACAGTCTGCGGGTTTCGGCATGAGCAAACGCGGCTCCGGCGCGCCGCGCCATCCTCGCAGTCCGGTCGCCAAAGCCGTGCGCACGCCTGCTTTCAGGATGCGCGTGGTGGCGGACAGCGAAGTCGTTGGCGGCTCTGCCGCCTTACGAATTCGGCGTGCCCCTGGCGGGTACAAGCGTTGGCCCAACAAGCTGAAGGACGCGGAGAAGAACAGCGCGGCGGATTCCGCGCCCGAAGAAAAAGTTGATGACACAGACAAACCCGAAGATTGACCCCCGCGTCTGGCTGCTGCCGACCCTGCTTGTGATGGCCTGGTCAGGCTACCAACCGAAAGACGCTTTCACCTGGTTTCTCGAAGTCGCGCCGGTATTGATCGCCCTGCCGTTGTTGCTGCTCAGCGGCCGAAGTTTTCCGTTGACCTCGCTGGCGTATGGGCTGTTGACCCTGCACGGCGTGATCCTGATGATCGGCGGCCATTACACCTATGCCGAAATGCCGCTGTTCAACTGGCTGCGCGACAGCTTCGATCTCGCCCGCAATCACTATGACCGCCTCGGCCACGTCGCGCAGGGCTTCATCCCGGCCATCGTCACGCGCGAAATTCTGTTGCGCCGCTCGCCGCTGAAGCCGGGCAAGTGGCTGTTTTTTCTGACGACTTGCGTTTGTCTGGCGCTTTCCGCGTTCTACGAAATGCTCGAATGGTGGGTGGCGGTCGCTTCCGGCGATGCAGCCGTTGCGTTTCTCGCCACCCAGGGCGATGTCTGGGATACCCAGTGGGACATGTTCCTGGCGCTGTGCGGCGCACTATGCTCACAGCTTCTGCTCGGGCGCTGGCATGACCGCCAGTTGGCCAATCTCAATCAAGGAACGAAATGAGCGACTGTTGCGATCACGACGATTGCCACCCGTTTGAACCCGGCGCCGATGGACAAACACACATAGGCATTCCCCGTATCGCCCGCTTCAACCCGGAGGCGTTCGAGAAAGCGGTGACTGACTTGCTGCTGGCCTGCGGCGTCGCGCCGGATTCGGTGCATACCGGCAAGACCGCGCGGCGCGTGCGCGACTTGTGGGAAAAACGTCTGCTCGGCGGTTACGAGATCGACCCTGCGGAAGCCTTGGGCGAGGGCTTCGCCGACCTGCGCGAGGATCTGGTAGTGGTGCGCGGCATCGCCGTGCACGGAGTTTGTCCGCATCACCTGGTGCCGTTCCGGGGCGTCGCGCATGTGGCGTATGTGCCGGGCGGACGCTTGCACGGTTTCGGCCGTATCGCGCGCCTGGTCGATGCCATCGGCCATCGCTTCACCTATCAGGAATGGATGACGCGCGACATCGTCGAGGCGTTGGTGACCCACGGCAAAGCCAGGGGCGCGGCCTGCGTCATCGAAGCGGAACAGCTTTGCCTGTTGCTGGGCGAGGATAGACGCGGCGACGAACGGGTCGTTACGCAAGCCTTCTCCGGCTGCTTCCAGCAGGACGCGCAGTGGCGCAACGAATTCCTGCGCGCGATTTCCAGCCCGTTACCCAGATAGGACGCAACCCCATGCACAACCCCGAAATCCGCCCGCGCACCTTGGCGCCGCCGCCACTGGTCTACGCCGTCGCGTTGTATGCCGCCTGGTGGTTAAACCAGCGCTATGCGTTGAGTTTCGATCTGGAACCCGTGGCCCATATCATCGGTTGGGCGCTGATCGGACTCGGTCTTGCCGGTTTCATCTGGGCGCTCGCCGCGATCTGGGGCCAGCGGACCACGGTCAACCCGTACAAAGGCGCATCGAATCTGGTCACGCACGGTCCGTTCGCCCGCTCGCGCAATCCCATCTATGTGTCCGACTGGTTCATCTACCTCGGCGTCACTTTGCTGCTCGGCACCGCCTGGCCGTTGTTGTTCGTACCGCTGGTCTGGACGGTGATGCGCTACGGCGTCATCGCACATGAAGAGGCGCATTTGCTGGCGAAATTCGGCGATGAATATCGGACCTATTGCAGCCGGGTGAAGCGCTGGCTGTAGTTTGTGATTTGTAGGATGTGGTGAGGAACGAACCGCATCAACCTGAAAACCTCAGTTGACGGATAAATTTATTACGATTCAATGTGTTGCGAGATATCTGTAGGTGCGAATTTATTCGCACCGAAGTCGTTGATTGTGCGAATAAATTCGCACCTACGAGCGCTTCAACTGCGGTTTTCAGGATCAATCAACGCAACGGTGGGCGATGCGGTTCGTTCCTCACCACATCCTACGGACTGGAGTAAATATCGATGCGTACCCGTTACAGCCTGCCGCTGATCGGCCTGCACTGGTTGACCTTGCTGCTGATCGTCGCCGCTTATGTGCTGGCCAGCCTGCTGGAAGACATGACGCTGTCGCCGCTGAAGCTGAAGCTGTATGCCTGGCATAAATGGGTGGGGATGTCGGTGCTGTTTCTGCTGCCCTGGCGTCTGCTATTGCGTTTCGTCGATCGCTTCGATCACCGCTTCGAACTGACCATGCTGGAGGTGAAAGTTTCAGCCGCGATGCACGGCGCGCTTTACCTGTTGATGATCGTCGTGCCCATGTTCGGCTGGCTGCATAGCTCGGCAGCCGGATTTTCGGTGGTCTGGTTTGGCGTCTTGCCCTTGCCGGATATGCTCGGCAAAGACAAAGCCCTGGCGGAACTCTTCAAGGAACTTCACGAAGGCTCGGTGAATCTGCTGGTGGCGTTGGTTGTGGCGCATGCGGCAGCGGCGCTGTATCACCACCATATCCGGCGCGATGGCGTACTGGCGCGCATGGCGCCCTGGCTGAGGAAAAAGGCATGAACCTATATTCCTCGGTTGAAGTGCTCGTAGGTGCGAATTTATTCGCACAATCAAGCGCTTATGTGCGAATAAATTCGCACCTACAGGTGCAACCGTTTGAAATATCACGGCATTCAATGCCAACTGAGGTTTCTAGGATGAAAGCATATTGGTTGCTTGTTCTAGCGTTATTCGCCTTGCCTGTCTCCGCGCAGGATTGGAAAGTCGATACCGCCAAGAGCCAGATCGGCTTCGTCATCAAACAGATGAACGTGCCGGTGGAAGGCGGCTTCGGCCGCTACAGCGTCAAGGCGACATTCGATGCGGCCAGGCCGGAACTGGGATTTTTCCGGGTGGACCTCGACGTCGCCAGCATCAATACCGGTTCCGAGGAAGGCGATGACGAAGCGAAACGGCCGGCCTGGTTCGACACCGCGCGTTATCCGAAAGCCAGCTTCGTGTCGAAAGCCATCCGCCGGGATGCCGCCGGCCGTTTTACGGTTATGGGCGATTTCACCCTCAAGGGCCGCACGTTGCCGTTGATCGTGCCGTTCATCCTGACCCCGCAGCGCGGCGGCGGCTGGCTGGCTTCGGGGCGGGCGGCGCTGAAGCGCTCGCAGTTCGACATCGGCGGCGGCGAGTGGGCCGATCCGTCGGTGGTGGCGGATGACCTGGAAGCGCGTTTCAAAATTATGCTCAACCCCTGAGGAATGGACATGAAATACCTTGCCGCATTGCTGATCTGTGCCTGCATTCCCTCAGCCTGGGCCGCCGAAACCTTCACGCTCGACCCGGGCCACACCTTTCCGAGCTTCGAGATTCGCCACCACGAAATTTCGCTGATGCGCGGCAAATTCAACCGCAGCCAGGGCAAAGTCATGCTCGATGCAGAAAAACAGATCGGCGCGATTGAAATACGCGTCGATGCCACCTCCGGCGATAGCGGCCACGAAGGGCTGAATCAGAAGCTGCTGGGCGCTAATTTCTTCCGGACTACGCAATTTCCGGAGATTCTGTTTTCGTCCGGCACGGTGGAATTCAAGGATGGCAAGCCGGTTTCGGCGACCGGAAATCTCACCCTGCTCGGCGTGACCAAACCGGTTACGCTGGAAATCCGCGACTATGGCTGCACGCTGCAATTTCTGTCGCGGCGGCCGCTGTGCGGCGCGGATGTGCATGCCGTCATCAAGCGATCCGACTTCGGCATGAATTACGGCATTCCGCTGATCGGCGATGAAGTGAAACTCGCGATCGAAGTAGAAGGATTCAAAGATAATCCTAATTAGCAAGTGACCGCGTCGGTTTCGTTGGGCACGCTTCGCTTTGCCCAACCTACGGCGCCATGCCGCGAAATCACGAGCCACTACGTCTAGTGGGTGGGTGTGAAAATCCGATAAGCACGCACTAGACCCTCCACCATTTTTTTCACCCTGCTTATAGGAAATCCATGAAACGCGTCGAACACAGTCTTGAAATATTCATCTTTGGCAGTCGCTGGTTGCTGGCGCCGTTCTATCTCGGGCTGATAGCCGGCATCGGTTTGTTATTGGTGAAATTCGCCAAAGCCTTCATCGCTTCCGTGTCGGTGGTATTCGAAGGCAGCAGCGGCGATGCAATGATCGCCATCCTGACCCTGGTCGATATCACCCTGGTCGCCAATCTGCTGTTGATCATCATCTTCGCCGGCTATGAGAACTTCATCTCCAAGATCGATACCGGCGGCCACGAAGATCGGCCGGACTGGATGGGCCATGTCAGCTTTTCCGACCTCAAACTCAAACTGATCGGCTCCATCGTCGCCATTTCCGGTATCGAACTGCTCAAGTACTTCGTCAACGTGCGGGAGCACAACGAGCACGAGTTGATGTGGGTGGTGATCATCCATCTGACGCTGGTGTTCTCCGGCGTGATGTTCGCGTTGATGGACCGCATTTCCGGTGGCGGCAGCCACGGCCCGGCGCCTGATGCACACGGGGACGCCAAGGAATAAACCCAGTGTCATCGGCCTCGCCGCTCAGCCGTCGTTTGGCGCCCTTGCTGGCCTTGACCGGCCTGTGCGTACTGGCGGCATGGGTGTTGACGCCGTTTCTGGCGCCGCTGGCCTGGGCGGGCGTGCTGGCTTACGCCTCCTGGCCAGTGGCGCAGTGGATACGCGCGCGTTGCGGTGCGCGCGATACGCTGGCTGCCAGCCTGGCGACGGTGCTGGCGGCGTTGACGATGTTCGCGCCGTTGCTTTGGCTGGCCTGGCTCGCACAGCAGGAAGTGGGCGCGGTCTATCGTGGTTTGCAGGTTTTCATGACGCATCCGCCGGTGGTGCCGGAGTGGCTGTCGAGCCTGCCCTGGCTGGGCGATTGGCTGCTCGAACAGCGCGAACTGCTGGTTTCAGACCCGCAAGGTGTGATCGATTCCTTCAAGGCCTGGATTCTGGCGCATGCGACAGATGCGGCCACGTTGGCGGGCGGGGTAGGGCGCAATCTGGTGAAACTGATCCTGGTGCTGGTGATCCTGTTTTTCTTCTACCGCGACGGCGCCCGCATGGTGACGGAACTGCGCCATGTCCTGGCCCGTTTCATCGGCGATAACGCGCACGCTTATCTCGCCGCTGCCGGCTCCACCACACGCGCCGTGGTCTATGGCGTCTTGCTCACCGCGCTGGTGCAGGGTGCATTTGCCGGCGTCGGCTACTGGGTGGCGGGGCTGGGCTCGCCGGTCACGCTAGGCGTGATCACCGCCCTGTTCGCGCTGATTCCCTTCGGTACGCCGCTGGCCTGGGGCTGCGCCGGCGCCTGGTTGTTGTTCCAGGGCGAAACCGGCGCCGCCATCGGCGTCTGGATCTGGGGCGCGGCGGTGGTCAGCCAGATCGACAACGTCTTGCGCCCGCTGTTCATCAGCAGCGTCAGCGCGATTCCCTTCCTGCTGGTGCTGTTTGGCGTGCTCGGCGGCATTCTGGCCTTCGGCCTGGTCGGCCTGTTCACCGGCCCCATCGTCCTGGCCGTGGCCTGGGCGATCTGGCGCGAATGGACCGCGCATCTGGATGTGGCTGATAGCGCGGGGTGAGCGACATGATCGCCACGACCGATCTCCTCGCCCTGCTCGCCGCCATTCCGCTGGCCGCCTTCGTGACAGCGACGCTGGCCCTTTGAGAACGGAACCATGGCCCTGCTTGAACCCCCTTCCGTTCCCTGGCATACGCAAACTGTCGAGCAAGCCTGTTCCGAACTAAAAGCCGATCCGGCGCAGGGGCTGTCCGCCGAGGATGCCAGCCGCCGCCTGGCGCTGCATGGCCCCAACCGTCTGACTGAAAAGCCGCCGCGTCCGGTCTGGCTGAAATTCCTCGACCAGTTCAGGAGCGTGCTCACCTTTGTCCTGATCGGCGCGGCGATGCTCGCCTGGGCGATCGGCGACCTGAAGGATGCGGTGGTGATCCTGATCGTGGTGGTGTTCAACGCCAGCCTGGGCTTTCACCAGGAATACCGCGCCGAGAAGACCCTGGCCGCACTCAAGGGCATGCTGGCGCGCCGGGCGCGGATACGGCGCGACGGCCAGATGCTCGAAGTGGAGGTGGACGCACTGGTAATGGGCGACCTGGTGCTACTGGAAGCGGGCGACCGCATCCCCGCCGATGGCCGCTTTCTCGCTGCGCACAACGTCGAGGTGGACGAGGCGGCGTTGACCGGCGAATCCCTCTCGGTGGGCAAGCACACCGAGCCTGTCGCCGCGGAGTCGATGGCAACCGAAGTGCCGCTGGCCGAGCGGGTGAACATGGGCTTCATGAACACCACCGTCACCCGCGGCCGCGCCGAAATGCTGGTCACCGCCACCGGCATGAACACCGAGATGGGGCGTCTGGCCGCCATGCTGGATGCAGCAGAAGAAGGCGAGACGCCCTTGCAGAAGGAGATGGATCGCGTCGGCAAACGTCTGGCCGCCATCGCCGCAGCGGTTATCGCCGTCATCCTCGCGGTCGGCATCGGTTATGGCCAGGATGTGGTCAAGGCCATCCTCAACGCCGTGGCGCTGGCGGTGGCAGCCATCCCCGAGGGATTGCCGGCAGTGGTGACGGTGACGCTGGCGGTGGGCATGTATCGCATGGCCCAGCAAAAGGCCATCGTCAAGAAACTCGCCGCCGTCGAGACCCTGGGCAGCACCACCGTGATCTGCTCGGACAAGACCGGCACACTGACGCTCAACCAGATGACCGCGCGGGCGCTGTTTTATCGCGGGCGGCGTTTCCGGGTTTCCGGCGAAGGTTATCTGGCGAAGGGGGAGATCACTTCCGAAGACGCCGATGTTGCGTTCAACTCCGCGCCCGATCTTGCCGCCTTCCTCCTGCCCATGGCGCTGTGCAGCGAAAGCCGCATTGCCGATGGCAAGCTCATCGGCGACCCCACCGAAGGCGCGCTGCTGGCGCTGGCCGCCAAGGGCGGCATCGAGCCGGAGGCAGCCCTGGAGCAGCGTCCGCGCATTGCCGAGATTCCGTTCGATTCCGCGCACAAGTTCATGGCCACTTTTCACCATGAAGGTGAGCGCGTGCTGTTGCTGGTCAAAGGCGCGCCCGATGTGCTGCTGGCGCACTCCAGCCGCTGGGCGGGGCCGGACGGCGAGGCCAGCCTCGACGCTGCCGCGCGCGAAATGCTGCTGGCGGAAAACGAGCGTCTCGCCGCGCGCGCCTTCCGCGTCCTGGCGGTGGCTTCGAAGGCCATCCCGGCGCGCGACTTCGACCCCGGCGGCGATTTGTTCGCTTGGGTGGCTGACCTCGATTTTCAGGGTCTGGCCGGCATCCAGGACCCGCCCCGGCCCGAGGCGAAGGCGGCCATCGCGCTGTGCCGCCACGCCGGCATTCAGGTCAAGATGATCACCGGCGATCACAAGATCACCGCGACCGCCATCGCTCGCGAGCTGGGGTTGCATGGCGAGGTGATGACCGGCGCCGAGCTGGACGCTGTGAGCGCGCACGAACTCGCGGCGACGATCGAACGGGTCGCCGTGTTCGCCCGCGTCGCCCCCGAGCACAAGGTCAAGATCGTCGCCGCGCTGAAGGAAATTGGCCACGTGGTGGCGATGACCGGCGACGGCGTCAACGATGCGCCGGCGCTGAAGACCGCCGACATTGGCGTAGCGATGGGCATCACCGGCACCGAGGTGACGCGCGAGGCGGCGGCAATGGTGCTCGCCGACGACAACTTCGCCACCATCGTGCGGGCGGTGCGCGAAGGCCGCACCATCTTCGAGAACATCGTCAAATTCGTGCGCTTCCAGCTCTCCACCAACAACGGCGCCATCCTCACCGTCTCCACCGCCACCTTCGCGGGCCTGCCGGCGCCGTTCACCGCGATCCAGATTTTGTGGATCAACATCATCATGGACGGCCCGCCCGCCATCGCCCTGGGCGTGGACCCGCCGCGCGCGGGAGTCATGGACGCGGCCCCGCGAGCGCCTGGCCGGGCCATCCTGTCCGGGGCGCGGATCACCCGGCTGGTTCAGTACGGTCTGACCATGGCGGTGGGTACTCTGGCCGTGTTCTGGTGGGCATTGCAGGCCGCTGAGGCGGCTGCGGTAGTCGATGGGGGCCGCGCGGCGACGCTGGCCTTCACCACCTTCGTGCTGTTCCAGTTTTTCAATGCGATGAACGCCCGCAATGAGACCGGCAGCGCCTTCAACCGCCAATTATTCAGTAACGGAAAACTCTGGCTGGCCCTGGTCGCCGTTCTCGTGTTGCAGGTTGTGGCCGTGCATTGGGGGCCGGCCCAGGCCATCTTCCACACCGTGGATTTGAGCCTGGCGGACTGGCTGCTGGCCACTGCCGTCGCCGCCAGCGTGCTGGGGCTGGAAGAAGGTCGAAAGCTGGCGCTGCGCGGTTTTTCGAAGCGGCAGTCTGTGCTGTGAAAACGCCGGTAAGGGGCGAACTGTTGAACCGGCCGGTGTTTCACAAAATTGGACAGCAAGCATCGGATAGCAGCCTGTCGGACTTTGGTCGTCGATAGCGAAAATCAGCCCCGACAAGGCCGGTTTTTGCCGGATTTGCAGCCGACGATGCGTATTCCAGTCCAAACCCGCCACCTGTTCCGGTTCAAACCCACCGCCTGAGCGGGTTGGGTTCTGAGTCTTGTGCGTGACAGATTGAGTGTCATGCAGCGGTGCCAGGCTCCAGGGATTTGCAGCGGGTGCGAACGTGATGTTGATATTACTGGCGTGGCTCTGGATTCAAGTCAAAGCGTGGTTCGCGCACAGCTTTCAAAGCCCGCGTGGTCGGCACGGTCGGCGGCATTCAGGCGAATCCGTTTACTGCCGGACGCAGGCCAAACCACCTTGGGTTACAAACGAAATCATCCGACTCAAAGCTTTGATACCCGATGCTGGATGCCGCACCCTTGCTCTGATCTTTAATCGACGCTACGCCGTCAGCCGCAAGATAACGGTGGGCAAGTCGTTCGTGGCGGACACGATGCGCAAGCATCGCCACGAGATTGAGGTCGTCCGTCGTCGGATCAAACATCGTGTGCCGCCGACGCTGCCGCGCAATCTGGTATGGGGGCTGGATTTGACGGGCAAATCGGATACCCAAGGCAAGCTGCACATGATTCTGGGGTTACTCGATCATGGCAGTCGGGGCTTGCTGACGCTGGCGGCATTGCCGAACAAGTGTTCGTGGACGCTGCTCGGTCATCTGTTTCTGGCAATTGGGCATTACGGCAAGCCACGCGCGCTGCGCACCGACAATGAAAGCTGTTTCACCAGCCGGGTGTTCCGCGCCGTGCTGTTGCTGGCGGGTATCCGCCAGCAACGCAGCGATCCGGGTTGCCCGTGGCAGAACGGGCGCATCGAAAGATTGTTCGGGACGTTGAAGCAGAAGCTCGATCAGTGGGAAGTGGCGGGTTTCGAGGCGTTGAATCATTCGCTCGGCGAATTCAGGTTCTTCTACAACCACATCCGGCCGCATCAGCATTTGCAAGGCTGGACACCTGCGGAAGCGTGGACGCAGGTCGATCCATACGCCAGGCCGATCAAGACGGAATACTGGTTCGAGGCGTGGGAGGGTCTTTTACAGGGTTACTACCTGCGACGGTAAAGCGGCGCGCAGCAGGTAATACGCATATGCGGACAGACAAAAACTGTCCGGGGTGGCGCTCGGCCAAGTGCGGGACAGGTGGCGAAAACGGCTATGAGTTGACGACTGGATGACGTAAATACGAAAGGACGAAGCGGATTCAATGAAGACGAGATAACAGGGGAATTACGGGGTGGTTAAACAGCAAGAAAATCCAGTGCGCTGGAAGTCGGAAATGCTTTGCGGACACGTGGACGGGACACCGCCCTACGCGGGCTAATCGGGGTTATTTCAGCGAGTAGTAATCGACGACAGTGGGCATCATCTCTAAATCGGTAAACGCCCCCTGAACAAGCTTGGGCTGTTTTTTCCCATCCGAAAGAAGCACGCCCAGCTCCTCTTCGAGCTTTGTCTTGTCATAGCAGTAGGCCTTCCCACCAGCCTTGACCTCAATGTAGCGGGAGCCCGTCAAGATGTGCTTGATGCCATGCTTATCCAGGAAACGACCCAACCGCCCGGTGTATTCATAGAAATCAGAGAGCAGTTCGGTATAGGCCTCCTGATCCTCTTGGGATAATGAATTAAATTGTGCCTGTGAAGGCGCATAGAAGACGGCCATCCGACCCGAGATCCTCTCCGTATCCTTGCTTTTCCCTGGGCATGGCCCGGCAAATGCCTGGAGGGGCAAGGCCAGCAGGCAGGCGTACAACACCCACACCAGCTTCTTCTTCATTTCCTGTACACCGATTGCATCATGTTGGTGTTCGACTTGTTGGGATAGAGAAGAAAGCCGCCTGCCGCCCCACCTTGGTTGTTAAGCAGGCTGTTCCCATAAGTCAGACCTTGCAATTGTTGGTAATCAGCTTGGTTTTCAGATCGGGCCTCAGCGACGCTGCCATAGCCATAGCTCAACGGATTTGCCTGGAAATGAACCGGGTCAAAGACCCGCGAGTTATCCATCGTGCCAGCCGTACCACTCTTGACACCCGGGAAGAAACCAGAACTGCGAGACTTGTCGATAGGTGACAAGTTGTTCATCAGCGCGATGTTCTCAAGTTCCACCCGCGCAATCGGGTCCAGCTTGCCGAAGGTCGCAGCTCGGGCCACATTCACGTCCACGGCAAAGCCAGTCTCATGGTAGCCCGTCCCCGGTATCGCAGCGGGTAATCCCCTGGCCGTGTTCTGTTTATAAATCTCTGCTTGATCTTTGATCGACCTGAAGTCACTGGTCACGCTGATCCCGTATCCTGCGCCCTGGGCATCCCGCACGAAATTCACGACATTGTTGGCAATCGACGAATCGAAGAAGAAGGTCTGATTTCGTCCCCCTGTGGTTGGCAACCCAACACCTTGCAACACCAACCCACTCGGATCATTCGCATTGACCGCATCATTCCCCACATAAACATAGAAATTCACATCCCCCGCGGCGAAGCCGAGGGGGTCTTCGGATGGGAACCTGCCGATGTCCGGGCAGTAATACCGCGCGCGGTAGTAGTAGCAGCCGGTGCCGTCGTCCTCGCGCCCGGTGTACTTCAACCGGTTCGGGCTTGATCCGGTGGCGGCCAGCACATTCCCGAATGCGCCGTAGGTCGTGCTCTGAATCACGCCGCCGTTATGCCCGGAGACCTGGGTGGTGCTGGTGAGGCTGTCCTGGTGGAAGAGGAAGGGTTTGGTTTTGCCGTCGGTGTCGGTGAGGTAGCCCGCCACCAGTTCGTCGGTGCTGGAACCCCGGAAGTATTTCTCTTTCAGGACGCCGGACTGATAGGTCGATTCCAGGTGCTCGCCTTCGAGGTAGTAATCCAGATTGCCCAATGACCCGCCGCTGCGGCCGATGCGGTAGTCCATCGGATCGTAGGCGTAGGTCTCGGCCGTACCGGATTTTGTGAGTGTCTTGAGCCGCCCCTTGGCGTCCCAGGTGAGGGTCTTCGCGTTCGGCCCGGTCTGGGCGGTCATTCTGCCTTCGTCGTCAAAGGTAAAGCTGGATTCCAGCGTGCCGCCGGTGCTGCCGATGCGGATTGCCGCCAGCCGGTTGGTGGGGGTGTAGATGTCGCTATCCCAGATGACTTCGTGAATATAGTGGCGCGTGTTGGCGTTCGCCGTCAGGCTGCCTTTGGTGTGGGTCTTGCGGTTGCCCACCTTGTCATAGGTAAACAGCTCGTCATTCGTGGTGCCGGGATAGTCGGCGGTGGTCAGGCGGTAGAGGGCATCGTAGGCATAAGTGGTGGGGGCGCCCAGATCGGTCTGGCTGAGGACGCGGCCGAGGCGGTCTCTTGTGTAGAGGCTGTCGGCGATGAGGGCGCCGGCGGCGTCATATTGGCCGAGGTAGCTCAGCCGGCCGGCGGCGTCGTATTGGTGGACGCTCTTCGCGCCGGAACTCATGAGCCGGGTGAGCATCCGGCCGGCCGGGTCGTACTGGTAGTCCACCTGCAGGTAGTCGGGGTTGCGCAGGCTGAC
>JAUYET010000045.1 GCA_030691265.1 Pseudomonadota bacterium | reverse complement strand
TGATGCCGCATGGATGCTGGCGTTAGCCCCTCCGATGGCGCTCACCGAGCGGGTGATGCCGCTACGCGCCCGATTGCACGGTTTTCGGGCCGTCTGGCTGCGTTGCTCCTCCTTGCGGGAAACGACCCCGCGCGTCGTCGCTCCTTGCCAGCCGACCCGAAAACCGCACACTCGGGCGCGTTCAACTGAGGTTTCTAGGATCATTTATGAAATATCCGGATCAATACTTGAAGCTGCGTTCTTGCCAGCCCGAATCAAGTTGCCAGCGCGCCGAGGAAGCCAGCGCGTTGACCTGTAGCGGCTTCGGCAACTGGGCGACATCCAGATACATGCGCACGTAGGTTTTGAAATCGGATTTGCGTTTCATCTGTTTGACGTTCAAGACCGACCAGTCACGCAGATCGCCTACCTCACGCAACGCCGCCGCGAGGCTGTCGTGCGTGCTGGAAAATCCGGACAGGCTGACGTAGTACTGGCGCAGCAGGGCGTTGTATGACAGGCGCACGCTGCGTTCGATGTCGATCAGGTTTTCGGCGATCCAGAAATCGCGCAGTCGTTCAGCCACGAAAGCCTGCACGAAAGTCAGTTGTACGCCGCGCATGAGCGCGTTTTCCAGGGCGCTGGAAAGCTGGGCGTCGAAATGGCCGGAAAGTTGAAACAACTCGCCTTTCTGGCTGATTTCGGCTTGCACAAGGGTGATGCCGCCGCCTGGCGTCCTGCTTTCCGCATGGCTGACGCGGGCGACCAGAAGCGCTGTCACAGCGCCGGCGGTGCGCAGGAAATCACGTCTTGAGCAGGCGGGCATAAAAAAATCCATCCGTATCCGGGGCGGGTATGAGCTGGCCTTCGCGCGCAGCCGGTATCTCGATCGGTTCGCTACGGGCATCGGGATGATGGGCGAGGAAGGCGGCCATTTGTTCGGTGTTTTCAGTCTTGAACAGGCTGCATGTGGCGTAAAGCATTTTGCCACCCGACTTCAACAGCGGCCATAAAGCTTCCAGCAGCCTGGACTGTTCGCGCGCCAGGTGTTGCATATCTTCCGCGCGCTTCAACCATTTGCCGTCCGGATGCCGCCGCACGACGCCGGAGGCGGTGCAGGGCGCATCGAGCAGGATGCGATCGAACGGATTTTTGTCCCACCACAGCGAGGGTTTGCCGGCATCCTCGGCGAGCAGGCGGACGTTCGAGCCGGGCAAGTTGGACAAACCCAGCCGGTCCAGGTTTTCCTGCACCCGGCGCAGGCGGCCGGCATCGTTATCGAGGGCGACCAGATCGAGATCGGCGAATTCCAGCAGGTGGCTGGTTTTGCCGCCGGGCGCGGCGCAGGCATCGAGCACGCGCATGCCGGCGGTCGCATCGAGCAGCGGCGCGGCCCATTGCGCGCCCATATCCTGCACGGAGACCAGGCCGGATGCGAAGCCGGGCAGTTCGGCCACGGGAACCGGGGTGTTCAGCATCAGGGCGGCGGCGGCTGACGCGTGGTGATCGAGTCCGGCTGCGTCCAGCAGTGCGCGGTAATCGGCAACGCTGGTCTGGCGCCGGTTGACCCGCAGCGTCATCGGCGGCCGGGTGTTCAGGGCGGTGATGATGCTTTCCCAATCGGCTGGATATTCCGCCTGCAAACGCACCAGCCACCAGGGCGGGAAATTCCAGTGCGCCTCCGGGTTTTGCCGCGCAGCTTGTTCCAGTTCCTCGCGGCGGCGCTGAAAATTGCGCAGCACGGCGTTGACGAAGGCGCGTGCGTGCGGGTAGCGCTGGGCCGCGACGGTGACCGTTTCGTTGACGGCGGCGTAGGCGGGAGACAGTTCGGCGTCAAGTTCGTGCAGGCCGACCAGCAGATGTCCGGTCAGTGCATCGGGTTGGACCGGGCGCTGGGTCAATTGGGCGAGGAAGAAGCGCAAACGTCCGGCCTGGCGCAAGACGCCATAAGCCAGATTTTGTGCGGCAGCCAGGTTTTGACTGTCCGCTTGGCCATCGGCGGCGGCGGACGTGCGCAGGTTGGCGAGCGTCGTGGTAAGACTGTATCCGTCAAGCAGGACGGCGTTGACCAGGTTGGCGGCGAGGAGGCGAGGCGAGGTCTGGGAAGGGCGGGCGGTGACGAGCATGGCGCTATTGTCGCCCAAGCCGGGCTCGCTCGAAGCGATTGCATGCGCTCAAGTATTCAGACTTGCCGCCGATAGCGCAAAAACGCGTACCGATCCGCACGGGTTTCAATGCGGATTTTTCTTGTCATTTGGGGAGCTTGGTAATGAATAACGTCCAAACGCTGCGCCACGATCTGATTGATATCGTGGGTGAATTGCACGCGGCTTTGCGGGAAATCGGTAATGAACAACTGCCGCAAACCGCGATCGTCAACAATGCGCGTGACCGTTTGCGTTATATCGCCACCTTGACCGAGCAATCGGCCAGTCAGACCTTGCACGCGGCGGAGTCGATCAGCGACTGCCTGCATGATCAGAAAAAGGCCGCGCGCTTATTGCTGCACAAAGTGCGCTCGCCTGACGCGCTCGCCTTCCTGCAAAACCTGGACGTACAGCATGCGCAGGCGTTAGGCCAGGTCAGCGAAATCATTCAGGCGCAGGCGTTTCAGGATCTGGTCGGGCAGGTGGTCAATAAACTGATGCTGACCATCGAGAAGATGGAGACCAGTCTGGCCCACTTGTTGTTGGACGCCGACCCTGATCCCGGTCTGCTCGCCGGGCCGCAAGTTCGCAACGAGACGCAGATCAGCCAGGCTGACGTCGATAGCCTGTTCGATTAGTCCGCGATCTTGATCCGATTGCGGCCGTCGTTCTTGGCGCTGTAGAGGGCTTCGTCGGCGCGCAGCAGCAGGGCGTGGCCGTTTTCGTCCGGGCGCAGCGTGGCGATGCCGGCGCTGAAGGTGGTGTTGACTTGCCCGCCCTCGTAATTCAACGGCGACTTGCTCATCAATTGCTGCAACCGGCCGAGTACGAAATGGGCGCCGCGCGTGTCGGTATCGGGCAGGATCAGGGTGAATTCCTCGCCGCCATAGCGCACCAGTGCATCGGATTTGCGCATGATCGATTTGATCAGGCTGGTGAAGTGCACCAGCATCTGATCGCCGGCGTCATGACCATAGTCGTCGTTGATCTTCTTGAAGAAATCGAGGTCCAGCATGCCCAGGGACAGAATCGCATTGCTGCGCTGCGCACGCGCGATTTCGCGGGTGAGCGTCTGCTCCAGGCCACGTCGATTGAGCGTGCCGGTGAGGGCGTCTTCATTCAAGAGCTGGCGCGTTTCGGCCATTTCTTCCTGCAGCGCGGTCAGCGCCTGCTTGGTTTCGATCAGATCCTTGTGGCTGGCTTCGACGGCGTTTTGAATGCCGCCGGCCTGCATGGTTACGGCGGAGAGCAGGCGCAGGATTTCGTGCTTGTCGCGACTGCTGCGCAGACTGCTGACATTGCCGGCCAGGTCCTTGTTCTTGTCGTCCAGATCCCGGGCCAGGGTCTCGGTTTTATCGGTCATGTGCTGCAGCATTTTTCGCAGCATGACGACCAGGTCGTTATAGAACGCGCTATTGGGTTGAGTCGCCTCGGTTTCTGCTGCCGGTTTTTGCGCCTCGCCCGCCTCGCCCGATTTTTGCGCTTCGCCTGACTTGCGCGGGCGCGACAGGCCCGAGATTGCGTAATAAGCGTTCTCGTAGTTTTCCGGAGTCGGAGGCACGCCGGTATCCCTGAGCCGTTGAATAACAGTCAGGCCGATGACGTTGGGAGTCTGAGCCATGTTTCGATTTGGGGCGGTGTGAAGGGTTGTAGGCGCGCCGGGCATTATCGGCGAACTGGCGGCAATCCATAACCCAACGGATAATCGTTTTTGCCTTTATTTGTCGGGTCCACCCCCTCTCTCATGCATATTCACATCCTCGGTATTTGCGGCACCTTCATGGGCGGCATCGCCGTTCTGGCCAAGCAGGCTGGCCATACCGTTACCGGCTGTGATGCCAATGTCTATCCGCCGATGAGCACCCAGTTGGAGAGCCAGGGCATCCGCCTGAGCGAAGGTTTCGGCCTCGAGCAACTGGATCTGAAGCCCGATGTTTTTGTGGTCGGCAACGTGGTCACCCGCGGCAAACAGCCGTTGATGGAAGAAATCCTGAATCGCGGCCTGCCGTATATCTCCGGGCCGCAGTGGCTGTTCGAGAACGTGCTGCGCGGTGTGCACAGCCCCCACGCTTCGCTGCACTCGCAGGAAGCACGCCGGATTCGTAAGACGGCAGAGCCGTCAACGACTCCGCTGCCCCCCGAGGGGGCGCAATGTCCGCCTTGGGGCGGCCCGGCGGCGGACAAGTGGGTGCTGGCGGTGGCCGGCACGCACGGCAAGACCACGACGGCTTCCATGCTGGCCTGGATACTGGAAGACTGTGGTTTGAATCCCGGCTTTCTGATCGGCGGCGTGCCGATGAATTTCGGCGTTTCCGCGCGCCTCACCGAGAGCCCGTTTTTCGTCATCGAAGCGGATGAATACGACACCGCTTTCTTCGACAAGCGCTCCAAGTTCGTGCATTACCACCCGCGCACCGCGGTGCTGAACAACCTGGAATACGACCACGCCGACATCTTTCCCGATCTGGCTGCCATCGAAACCCAGTTCCATCATCTGGTGCGCACGGTGCCGGCCAATGGCCTGGTGGTCGCCAATGGCGGCGATGAGAACATCCTGCGGGCGCTCGCTCGCGGCTGCTGGAGCCCGGTCGAGTATTTTGGCAAACCCGGTGGCGGCGGCCCGGGCCTGGGCTGGCAAGCCAAGGTCGCCAATGTCGATGCCTTCGATGTGAGCCTGGACGCGCAGCCGGTAGGCCAGGTCAGTTGGTTGTTGCAGGGCGAGCACAACCGCATGAATGCGCTGGCCGCGATCGCCGCTGCCCGCCATGCCGGCGTGCCGGCGAAGGCGGGTATCGACGCGCTGAGCCGTTTCATCAACGTCAAACGGCGCATGGAGATTCGTGGCGAAGTGAACGGAATCACGCTTTACGACGATTTCGCGCATCACCCGACGGCGATTGCGACGACGCTGGAAGGCTTGCGCGCCAAAGCAGGCTCGGCGCGCATTCTGGCCGTGCTGGAACCGCGTTCGAACACCATGAAGCTGGGCGTCATGAAAGACCAGTTGCCGGCCAGCCTGGCGCTGGCGGATTTGGTGTTCTGTTACAGCGGCGGCATCGATTGGGATGTGGCGGCGGCGATGGCGCCGCTGGGCGCCAAGGCGACGACGGATGCCGATCTGGATTCGTTGATCGAGCGCATCGCAACGCAGGTGCGCCCGGGCGATCGGGTGCTGGTGATGAGCAACGGCGGCTTCGGCGGCATCCACGACAAGTTGCTGGCGCGAATAGCCACTAACCAGCCCGCAGCCAACAACCAGCCCGCAGCCTGATGAGCGATCACCGCCCCAGCCTGGAACGCACGCTAACGGCGGCAGGCTGTGTGTTGAAACTGCGCGGGCGTTGGTGCATCGAGCATCTCGAACAGATAGACCGTTTGTTGGCTGAGACGCCGACGCCGCATGACTGCCATGTCTGCGTCGATGCCGGCAAGCTGGTCGATATCGACAGCACCGGCGTCATGCTGCTGGTGAACCGGTTGCGCGCGCAGGGCGTGGTATGGCCGCATGTCGAGCTGGTCGCTTTCAACGAGCATCAGCTCACCCTGATTCATCTGGTCGCCAACCGGCTCGATGCGCGGGCGCGGCCGCGGTCGCGGCGGCGGGCGCTGTTGCCGCTGTTGGGGCGCAAAGCGACGCAATGGGCAACCGGGCTGGTCGGCCATTTCGCATTCTTTGGTCACATCGTCGAAGGCTTTTATGAGGTCATTCGTCGGCCGCGTTTGCTGCGCTTGCGCGAATGCACGGCGCAACTGGAAGCCGTCGGCCCCAATGCACTGCCCATCGTGGGGCTGATGACGTTATTGATCGGCGTCGTGTTCGCGTTCCTGCTCAGCGTCCAGGTTCGCAAGTTCGGCGCCAATATTTTCATCGTCGATGGCGTCACCATCGCCATCGCACGCGAACTGGCGCCGCTGCTCACCGCGGTCCTGGTCGCCGGGCGTTCGGGCGCGGCTTTCACCGCGCAAATCGGCGCCATGCGGGTGACCGAGGAAATCGATGCCATTACCACGCTGGGCCTGTCTCCCGTCCAGGTTCTGGTGCTGCCGCGTTTGCTCGCCATCATCGTCGCATTGCCCTTGCTGACCTTTGTCGGCGATGTCATGGGCGTGCTCGGCGCGGCGTGGGTCGCCAATGCGCAGTTGGATATCACCTACTACACGTTTTTCGAGCGGATGAAATCGGTGTCGCCGATCAATATGGTGCTGTTTGGTCTGTACAAAACGCCGGTATTCGCGGCGGCGATTGCGTTGATTGCCTGTCGCAACGGCTTCGTCGTCAGCCGCGACGCGCGCAGCGTCGGCGAATACACCACCCGCACCGTGGTGCAGAGCATCGTCGCCGTGATTCTGATCGATTCGGCGTTCGCCATCGCCTTCCCGGAGATCACGCAGTGAATCCAGCTCCGAACGATCCGGTTCTGGAGGTCAAGGGCTTGCACACGCATCTCGGCGACCAATGGCTGCACAGGGGGCTCGATTTCTCCATCGGGCGCGGCGAAGTGGTCGCGTTGATTGGCGGCAGCGGTACCGGCAAGAGCGTCCTGCTGCGCGAGTGCATCGGTCTGGTGCGGCCGTCGCAGGGCCATGTGCGTCTGTTCGGCAAGAATATCTGCGACTTGTCGCACAGCCACCTGAACCAGGTGCGCAGCCGTTTTGGCGTGTTGTTTCAGGAAGGCGCGCTGTTTTCTTCGCTCAGCGTGGCGGAAAACGTCGCCGCGCCGTTGATCGAGCACACCAGTCTGCCGGCCAGGCTGCGCGATGAAGTGGTGGCGATGAAAATCCGCCTGGCCGGCTTGCCGATGGAGGCTGCCGACAAACGACCGAGCGAGCTTTCCGGCGGCATGAAAAAACGTGCGGCCCTGGCGCGCGCGCTGGCTCTGGAGCCGGAATTGCTGTTTCTCGACGAGCCCACTTCCGGCCTCGATCCGATCAGCGCGCGCGAATTCGACCATCTGCTGCGCGTGCTGTGCGACAGTCTCGGCCTCACCGCGCTGATGGCCACGCACGACCTCGATACCTTGTGGGGCATGGTCGATCGGGTCATCGTGTTGCATGGCGGCCGGGTGATCGCCGATGGGCCGGTGGATGTCGTCGCTGAACTCGATCATGAATGGATAAGGAAATACTTTTCTGCCCATTCGGGAAAAAGATGACGGGAAGGAGATAGATCAGTGGAATCAGATGCGCGCTATGCCTGGGTCGGCCTCGTGGTGGTGACGCTCATCATTGCGATGGCGGCCGGCTTTTATTGGCTCAAGGGCGGCAACGAACAGGACGTGGACCGGTTTACCGTGTACTTCCGCAACCAGTCGCTGGAAGGCCTGCAACTCAACAGCGATGTGCGCATGCAGGGCATCAAGGTCGGCAAGGTGGCCGATTACATCATCCTGCCGGGCCAGGCCAAGACCGTGCGCGTGATCATTGAAGTGGATGCGCGCACGCCGGTCTGGGAAGGCGCCGAAGCCGTGGTCAGCCGCAATCTGGTCACCGGCCTGGCCGCGATCGATCTCGACAATGTCTGGAAGGGCGGCTCGGATATCGGTCCGCCGCCCGAGGGCGAGCCTTATCCGGTCATCGACGAGGGGGTGCCGCAAATGGCGCGTATTTCCAGCACGCTCGAGGGTTTGGGCAAGGCCGGCGGCGAGGCGGTCGAGCGGGTCAACAAGCTGCTTTCCGATCAAAACCAGAAAGCCTTCAGCAGTATTTTGATCAATGTGGCCGGCGCAACCGGGGAGTTGCGTCAACTGGCTCCCGAGTTACATGCCACGCTGGGTGCGGCGCGTCAGGCTGCCGCGCGGCTGGATACGGTCGGCGCGGAGCTGACGCCGGTGCTGCACGACAGCAGCCGTTTGCTGCGCGATGGCGGGCGCATGGCGCAGCAGGCCGGACAGCGTTTCGACAAGCTGGCCAGCGATGCCGAGGCCACGCTCGATACCGCGCGCAGCACGTTGACCACGCTGGATGCCAGCCTGCGCGACATGCAGGCGCAGCTTCGCCTCAGCGTCGATCTGGGCATGCAGGAAATCCAGATCACCGCCCAGGCCTTGCGCGGCTCCAGCGACACGCTGCAAAGCACCAGCCGGGAGTTCTCCGACCCCAGCCGCATTCTTTATGGCCCGCACAAGGCCGAACTGGGACCGGGGGAGCAATGAGCATGCGCATGAAGACACACGGATTCAGCGGAGTCGTTGCCGCTTTAGCGGCTTTACGAATCCGGCGTGCCCCTTGCGGGTACGTTTGCCTGTTCGTTTGCCTGGCCGGTTGCAGTCTGCCGGGCGCGCGCACACAAGCGATCAGTTATTACGTGCTTGAGGTTCCCGCCGCCGCCGCGCCGGCTGTCGCGTCGCCAGCCCAGGCGACACGACCGGTTCTTCTGCTGCGTGAAGCGGAGCCCGGCGGTTTCTCGCAGAGTCTGCGTCTGGTCTATAGCCGCGCGCCTGGCACGCAGGCGCAATACCAATATGCACACTGGAATGAAGCGCCGCCGAAACGTCTGCATACCCTGTTGCGCCAACGTCTGCTTGCCAGCGGTCTGTATGCCGGTGTGCTCCCGCTCGGGGCCGGCGTGCAGGGTGACTATCAGTTGAACATCCGGCTGCTCGATTTTTTCCACAATGCCGCGCAAACGCCGGGCAGCGCACGCGTCGCGCTGGAGGTCGAGCTGGTGCAGCGAAGCACGGCGCGTCTGGTCGGGCAGCAGGTGTTTGTCGCGGAGGTTGCCGTTGCCAGCCAGACTGCCGCAGCCGCAGCCGCCGGCCTGGGGCAGGCCAGCGGCCAGGTGCTGGATGCGGTGATCGCATGGCTGGCTCGCGTGCAGCCCGCCACTGTGGAAAAGCCCCAGGCCCGCTAAAATGCGCGATTTCGCGATTTCGCGCCCCCACCCATGCTGCTTTACATCCACGGTTTCAACAGCTCATCTCGTTCCGGCAAGGCGCTTGAACTTGGCGACTGGCTCGATCAGCGCGGTCTGGGTGTAGCCTATGTCTGCCCCGATCTGCCGCATCGTCCCGCCGCAGCCATCCAGTTGCTGGACGACCTGATTGTTTCGAGTCGCAGTCCGGTCAAATTGATCGGCAGTTCGCTGGGCGGGTTTTACGCGACCTGGCTGGTGGAAAAACACGGTCATGAACGCAATATCAAAGCGATTCTGGTCAACCCCTGCGTGGCCTGCCATGGCAAGCTTGCCGGCCTGGTCGGGCAAACGCAGAAAAACTGGCATAGCGGTGAGGAATATCTGTTCAGCGCCGAGCACGCGGCCGAGTTGAATGCCTGCGCGGTTGCGGCGATTACCCGGCCGGAGCGTTATCTGCTGCTGGCTGAAACCGGCGATGCCGTGCTCGACTACCGAGAAGCCGTGGGCTTTTACGCGGGCGCGCAACAGGTTGTGCTGGCAGGCGGCGATCACGGTTTCTCTCGATTTACTGACACCATCCCGGCCATTCTGGCTTTTTGAATTTTTGTAGCATCCACGAAAGGCTTGCGGGTAGCCCTCTATGTACGTTCTTTACGAAGAAGACGGCGATATCAAAGCCGGCACCATCCTGGCGGACCAAGACAGTTCGCTGCAAATCGAATCCCAACACGGCAAGCGCGGCAAGCTCAAGGCGGCGCATGTGTTGTTGCGCTATACCGCGCCGGCGCCGGCGCAGGTGATGGACAGCGCACGCGCGCTGCGCACAGAACTCGATCTGGATTTCCTCTGGGAAGTCGCAGGCAGCGAGGAGTTCGGCTTCGAGGCCTTGGCGCAAGAGTATTTCGGCCACAAACCCGCCGCGCCGGAATCCACCGCCATCGTGCTGGCGCTGCATCAGGCGCCGATCTATTTCCAGAAAAAAGGCAAAGGCCGCTACAAGGCGGCGCCGGCGGAAAACCTGGCGGCGGCCAAACTGGGCCTGGAACGCAAGGCGCGCGAGGCGGCGTTGCGCGCCGAGTGGGTCGCCATGCTGGTGCAGAGCGAGTTGCCGGAGGCCATGCGCGCCAAGGTGTTCGAGCTGGCGCACAAGCCGGACAAGAACAGCCTGGAATTCAAGGCGCTGTCGGATGCCTGCGCCGAAACCAATCTTTCTGCGGTGCGCCTGCTCGACAAGTGCGGCGCGATTCCTTCCAGCCTGGAGTTCCATCGCCAGGCTTTCCTGCTGACGCATTTCCCGCGCGGCCTGGCTTTCCCTGCGTTGGCCGCGCCGTTGCCGCCGCCCGAGTTGCCGGCCGGCGATGCGCCCGCATTCAGCATCGACGATGCTTCCACCACCGAGATCGACGATGCGTTTTCGGTGATCTTCCGTGACGATGGTTCGGTCCGCGTCGGCATCCACATCGCCGCGCCGGCGCTCGGCATCACGCCCGGTTCCGATCTCGACAAGCTGGCGGCGACGCGGCTGTCCACCATCTATATGCCGGGCGACAAGATCACCATGCTGCCGGGCGATCTCATCGAGCAGTACACCCTGGCCGAGAACCGCGATTGCCCGGCGCTGTCGCTGTATGTCGAAGTCGGGCCGGATTACGCCATCCAGAGCCTGTCCACCAAGGCCGATTCGATCCGCATCGCCGCCAATCTGCGGCATGAGACGCTGGAACCCTTGTTCAATGAGGCCACCATCGGCGAGGGAGGGCAACCACGCGGCAACGACTACCCGTTTCGGCGCGAACTGGAATGGCTGTTCGGTTTCGCCAAGCAACTCGAAATCGGGCGCGGCAAGGCGGATCAAGTGCAGCGCCACGATTACGTGTTCAAGGTGAGTGGTGAAAAGGACGCGGAACGCGTCGACATCGTGCCGCGCCAGCGCGGCAACCCGATCGACAAACTGGTCTCGGAAATGATGATACTGGCCAACAGCCGCTGGGGCGGCATGCTGGCGGATCGCAATGTGGCCGGCATTTATCGCGCGCAAACCGGCGGCAAGGTGCGCATGACGTTGAAGCCCGCGCCGCACGAAGGCCTCGGCGTCGCGCATTACACCTGGAGCACGTCGCCGCTGCGGCGTTACGTCGATTTGCTGAATCAACGCCAGATTCTGGCCGTGGCGCGCGAAGAAACGCCGCCGCACGCCGGCAATGACACCATGCTGTTCGCCGCCGTGCGCGATTTCGAACTCGCCTACGATGCCTACAACGATTTCCAGCGCAGCATGGAGCGTTACTGGTGCTTGCGCTGGTTGCAACAAGAAGGCATCCAGGAGATCGACGCCTCGGTCTGGCGCGAAAACCTGATCCGGCTGGATGGCTTGCCCTTCGTCGCCAAAGTCGTCGGCGCGCCGACGTTGAATCCGGGTGAGCGGATTCGTGTGGCGGTGGCGGATATCGACCTGCTCGACAACGATCTGACATGTCGGTTTCTGGCCCAGTCCGCCGCCTGAAGGATGTCCTGACTGAGGTCGTGGCGCCGTTTCCTTACGCGCCGCAGACTTCAGCCGACTGGGATGATCGCTTTACTCAGGCGCTCCTGATCGCGGCCATCATTCATGTGCTGTTTATCTTTGGCTTGCAGTTCACGGCCGCCAACCCGAAGCTGTTCGAGAACATCTCGCCGCCGATCGACGTGGTGCTGGTCAACGCCAAGACCAAGGCAAAACCGTTGCAGGCCGACGTGCTGGCGCAGGCGAATCTCGACGGCGGCGGCAATGTCGATGACAACCGTCAGGCCAAATCGCCGCTGCCGGCGGCCGAACGCGACCAGACGTTGAGTGCGGAGGCCGAGTTCAACGCGCGTGTGCAGGCGCTGGAACAGAAAACCAAGGCGCTGATGCAGCAGATCAAATCGGATTACCAGGTGCCGGAGCAGAAACCCGTGCCGGTTGCCGATCCGCGCTCGCCTATTCCAACCCCGCCGACTCCGGCGCCGCTCGATCTGGCCACGCGCAGTCTGGAAATGGCGCGGTTGCAGGCGCGTATCGACCAGCAACGCGACGAGTACCAGAAACGGCCAAGGCGGATGTTTGTCGGTGCGCGCGCGCAGGAATTCACCTTCGCGCAGTACGTGGAAGATTGGCGCATCAAGGTCGAGCGCGTCGGCAACATGAATTACCCGGAAGCGGCCAAACGCAACAGTCTCTACGGCACGCTGATTCTGACGGTGAACATCTTCGATAACGGCGAGATCGAATCGATTCAGATTGAGCGTTCATCCGGCTCGAAAGTGCTGGATGCCGCCGCCATGAAGATCGTGGAAATGTCGGCGCCGTTTCCGCGTTTTCCCGAGGCCCTGCGCAAGAAGGTCGATATTCTGGGCATCACGCGGAGCTGGACATTCACCCGTTCCGACCAACTGACCACGCAATAAGAATTCCTGTGGTGTCGATAAAGCCAGTAAATCGATAAAATAAGCGTTTTCTAATCTACAAAAAGGATCGCCTCATGCATACCGGCACCACGCTCACCCAGTTCATTATCGAAGAACAGCGTCACATCGCCGGCGCAACCGGTGATTTCACCGCGCTGCTGAACGATGTGGTTACCGCGATCAAGACCATTTCCAATGCCGTCAACAAGGGCGCACTGATCGGCGTCATGGGCGCGCTGGAAACCGAGAACGTGCAGGGCGAAACGCAGAAGAAGCTGGACGTGATCACCAATGAAATGATGATCCGCAGCAACGAATGGGCCGGTCACCTGGCCGGCATGGCATCGGAAGAAATGGACGCGGTTTACCCGATTCCGACGAAATATCCGCTCGGCAAATATCTGATGGTGTTCGATCCGCTCGATGGTTCCAGCAACGTCGATATCAACATCTCCGTCGGCACCATCTTCTCCATCCTGCGCGCGCCGGTGCCCAATCGCGCCGCCGCCGAAGCCGACTTCCTGCAACCCGGCGTCAAGCAGGTCTGCGCCGGCTATGCGCTGTACGGCTCTTCCACCATGCTGGTGCTGACCACCGGCCACGGCGTCAATGGCTTCACGCTGGACCGCGACATCGGCGAGTTCATCCTGACCCATCCGGCCATGAAGATTCCGGCCGACACCAAGGAGTTCGCCATCAACGCCTCCAACCAGCGCTTCTGGGAAGCGCCGGTGCAGCGTTACGTGGCGGAATGTCTGGAAGGCAGCACCGGCCCGCGCGGGCGCGACTTCAACATGCGCTGGGTCGCCTCGATGGTGGCTGAAGTGCACCGCATCCTGACGCGCGGCGGCATCTTCATGTACCCGCGCGACACCAAAGACGCCAGTAAACCCGGCAAACTGCGCCTGCTCTACGAAGCCAACCCGATGAGCTTCATCGTCGAACAGGCCGGCGGCGTGTCTTCAACCGGCTACGAACGCATTCTCGATATGACCCCGGAAAACCTGCACCAGCGCGTGCCGGTGATCCTGGGGTCGAAGAACGAGGTGGAGGTGGTGCTGGGGTATCACCGAGAGGGGTAAGTCGAGCCGGGTCTCAGGCCCCGGCTGCTTCCTTGCGCGGGGCGATTACCGCCTTGTAGAAGAGGTGCGGCACGAGCAGGTGGACCGGCATCCGCAGCCAGTGGCTGCGGACAAATGCGAGCCAGCGGGCCAGTCGGGTGGCGGCATCGTTGCAACTGACGTGATCCGGTCTGAACGCACGCAGAAATAGCGCATCCAGCAGGCGCTGCCGGATGGCATCGATGGTCGGGTCGAGCGGCGCCCGCAATACCACGTCCGGAATCGGTGTGCCCAGCAGCAGATGGGTATAGCGCACGGCATGGTGCAGCGGGTTCAGCAAGTCCAACTGCCGGGCGCGGTCTACGGTTGCCGCCCAAAAATCTGGCTCTGTCCCGAGTTCACGAATCAATTGATCGAGGTCCACCAGTTCGCGCAGGCCGCGGTCGAATTCCCCGTAAAACAGGTGGGTCGCAGAGTGCAACAGCATGTCGCTTGGCGCGAGCACCTTGAAGGCAGCCAGCTCGGCATCCTCCAGAGGCTGAGCGGCGGCGATCAGCGCGGCGGCGTCGCAATTCACCCCGGTGGTCGGCGGCAGCAGGGTGTGATGGATGTCGATCAGCGTGCCGCGGCGGGCGTGCTGCATGGGCGGCAACTCATGCATCCATTGTCGGTAATAGCGCTGGTCGTAGGCATTCAGGTGGGTCGGCACCCAGCCGCTGCGGATAAATATCCGTTCCACCGAGTCCAGCGCAGCCTTGGGTACCAGGATATCCACATCGGTGAACAAGCGTCCCCTGGCCGCCATGCGGCCGGCCGCATAGTAGGCCGCCCCCTTGAGGAGTACGACGGGAATGTTCAGCGGCGCGAGGGTGTTGGCGATGCCGAGCAGTTCCCAGCGCACCGCCAGGCGGTGGCGTTGGGACAGGTTCCAGGCGGTGTCCAGATGCCGGCGCGCGGCCTCGGGCAGGTTGCCGAGTTGGCCGGCATCGCTGAGCCGCGCATGCAGTTGCCCCATGACATCGGCGTGCCTCGCCTGACGCACGAGCAGATCCCATTCGCTGGTGGAAAACCCGGCGGCGTTGCCAGGCTCGCGCAGCAGGGTAACAACCAGGTCCGAATGGGCCATCGGGCGGCTATTTACAGGGGATTTAATTTGTTCGGCGGGCATCATTCCCCGGTCAGCGCGTCGATGGCGGTGTAGGCCTGTTCCAGGCTGCCGTAGGTGATGCGATGGACATCGCAGGCATCCACCAGGCCGCTCAGGGCATTGAACCCGGCCAGTCCGAGCAGGTTGTAGTTGAAGGCGTTATGCACCAGTTCGACAAAGGCCGTGGATTTGCCGCGCGCCTCACAGGTCGGCTCGCCGTTCTGGATGAACTGGGGGAACACCACCCAGGCCGGGCGGGCAGGTTCTGCCATGCGTCGCACGCTGTCGGTCGGCGGCCGCATATGCGCGACGGTGCCCTTGCCGGTATCGGCACAGGGCGTCCCCACCACCACATGCCTGCCCAGACCGCGCACGATTTCGATGGAGCGGTTTTTCAGGCTCACCGGCCGGGAAATGGGAACGACCAGGCCATCGGTCAGCCGGATCAGGGTCAGTTCGTCGGATAGCAGTCGCCAATCCCGGTTCACCAGGCCGGCGCACAGGGTGCTCTTGCCGGAGCCGGGCGGGGCCGGGAGGATCATCGCCCGCCCATTTCGCTCCACCACCGCGGCATGCAGCATCAGGTATTGGTGCGCGTGATTGGAGATCACCCAGTTCAGGCCCCATTCCAGCATGGGCATGGCCTGGTCGGCCGGCAGCGGCTTGAACGGCACGCGCCCGTCGAAGGAGAAATTCGCCTGCGGGCGAATCCAGCGGCGCACACCGGCGGGCGGTGTCACGCTGACATGGAAGTCGATGAATTCATCCTCCGCCACCAGTTCGAAATCGGGGTAGAGGGTGGCTAGACCCTCGCTTACGGAGGCTAAAGGCGAGGTCACGCGGAAACGAAATGGCCCGACCTGTAGCGCCAGGTGGCCACGGGCCAGGCGTGTGCGCAGTTCGGATGCGGGAATCTGGGCGAGGATCAAGACTGAAGCCGGCAGATCAGACGGGCCTCGGACAACTGCAGCAGCCAGGTGTTCAAGGCTTCGGCGAGTTCGGGCGGGGCGGCGCCGTCAGCCAGTTCGGACATCAACGCCTCGGTGGTTCTGCCATCTTCCCGTAGCAGGTCGAGCAGACGACCTGCCTGTGGGGTGAGCATGTGGGTTTCGCCAGTCAGGGGCTGGTAGGCGATACAGCCATCCTCCCAGCAGCGCAGGCCGATGTCGGACCGCGCCAGCGCCCAGGCTTCAGACATGTCTCCCGTTTACTCCCGGTCGCCGAAGCACCACATGTCCGACACCTTGCCGTAGATGTCGACGATGGTGACGAAATCTTCCAGGGTGCAATTGCTTGCAGCGGCGGAAAACATATTGATGACGCCGGCGGGAGTCTGGTAGCCCGCAGGCACCGGATAGCGGGAACCGTACACCGATGCATTCATCAGTGCCGCCACGGCGTGGAATGCGGCGTTCTGGTTGTTTCCCTTGCACGTGATGATGGGGGTCGTGCTTTGCTTGTCGTGCACGGCCTGCCAGAGGGTCACGTTGGGGCCGTAGGTGGTCAGTGCGCTGCCCGTGTTCGGGCCGAAGAAGGTCACCCCAAATACGGTATTGAACAGGGCCGTCGGCGCGTGGCTGGAACTGATCAGATTGCCCAGTTGAGCCATCCAGGTGGCATAGCCATTCTGGTTGCCCCAATACCCCGGACTGCAGCCGCAGGGATTGGCGTCACCGGGTTTGGACAGGTTGCCGGACATGATCTCGGAACCGGTGCAGACTCCCCAACCGCCCAGCACGCTGCGGCTGGCCAGGGTGAGGATGACGCCGGAACCGGCGATGCCGACCTTGGCCAGGCGGCGGCGGGATTCGTCGACCTGTCCGGTCTTCGCGGCATCCAGTTCGTCAGGCAAGGTGGAATTCGTTTTGTCGCTCATTGTGATTCTCCAAAGTATATGGCTGTCTGCCCAATAGTAAGCAAAAAACATACCAGGCTATGTTTCCGCTTATGTATTCCCTGAACACGGGCTTTCCGGCGTGGTAGCGAAACCATACCCGAGTCTGGCCCCGGAAAACGTAAAAAAAATCGACAGCCCGATCAGAGGCGTTGGCCGCCGCTAACCCTGGGCAGACCGGACAGGTCCACCCAGGTGCACACCTGGGACCAGCCCGCCTGCCGCAGCAGATGCTGACTGGCCTCGCCCTGATCGTAGCCGTGCTCGAACAGCAGCCAGCCGCCAGGATGCAGGTGCGCCGGCGCGCCGGCCACGATTTTGCGGATGTCAGCCAGACCCCCGGCATCGCTCTGCAAGGCTTCTCTGGGTTCGAAGCGCAGATCGCCCTGATCCAGGTGTGCATCTCCCGCGGCGATATAAGGCGGGTTGGCGACAATGATGTCGAAATTCTTTACACCCAGCCCGGCATACCAGTCACTCAGCAGAAAGCTCAGGTTCCGCAGGCCGAGGCGAGTGGCGTTTTTACGTGCTACCTCCAATGCCGCAGGCGAGCGATCGACTGCCACAATCCGGGCAAGCGGGCGGTGGACGGCCAAGGCCAGGGCGATGGCGCCGCTGCCGGTGCCCAGGTCCAGCACACTGCTGGTCTGGTCTGTCGGGATGCGATCCAGGGCCAGTTGAACCAGCAATTCGGTATCCGGGCGCGGGATCAATACCGCCGGGGTGACAGCAAAACTCAGGCCATAAAATTCGCGCTCGCCCAGGATGTAGGCGACCGGTTCGCCGCCTGTGCGGCGGGCGATCAGGTTTTCGATGGCGTCTCGTTGCGCCGGCGTCGGCGTATCGCGGTCATGCGCGATCAGCCAGGCGTGATCGACCTTGAGTGCGTGCGCGAGCAGTACGCGGGCCTCGATGCGGGCCTCTGGCCGCGCCAGTGCCAAGGCTTCGGCGAGCCGCCCGGTGGCATCGGCCAACAGCACGGCAATCGTGTCGGCCAGGTTCATTCGTCGCCAGCCAGCGCGGACAACAACTCGGTTTGATGTTCGGCGGTCAGCGCGGCGATGAGTTCGTCCAGGCCGCCTTCCATGATCGCGTCGATCTTGTACAGCGTCAGGTTGATGCGGTGGTCGGTGACGCGGCCTTGCGGGAAGTTGTAGGTGCGGATGCGGTCGGAGCGGTCGCCGGTGCCGATCAGGCTTTTGCGGGTGCTCGCTTCCTTGGCCTGCTGCGCCCGATCCTGCATGTCCTTCAGGCGCGCGGCGAGTACCGACAGCGCTTGCGCCTTGTTGCGGTGTTGCGAGCGGTCGTCCTGGCATTCCACCACCAGGCCGGACGGCAAGTGGGTGATGCGGATGGCGGAGTCGGTCTTGTTGATGTGCTGGCCGCCGGCGCCGGAAGCGCGAAAGGTGTCGATGCGCAGGTCGGCCGGGTTGATGTTGATTTCGGCGGCGGCATCGGCTTCCGGCATTACCGCGACGGTGCAGGCGGAGGTATGGATGCGGCCCTGGGTTTCGGTTTCCGGCACGCGCTGGACGCGGTGGCCGCCGGATTCGAACTTGAGTCTGGAGTACGCCCCCTGGCCGAGGATGCGGCAGATGATTTCCTTGTAGCCGCCGACTTCGCCCTCGCTGGCCGAGATCAGCTCGACTTTCCAGCGTTGGCGCTCGGCGTAACGGCTGTACATGCGGAACAGCTCGCCCGCAAACAGCGCGGATTCGTTGCCGCCGGCGCCGGCGCGGATTTCCAGGAAGATGTTGCGTTCGTCATTCGGGTCGCGCGGCAGCAAAAGAAGCTGGAGTTCGGCATCGAGTTCGAGCAGGCGTTGTTTTGCGGCTTCGACTTCCTCTTGCGCAAATTCTTTCATGTCCGGATCGGCAAGCAGACCTTCGGCGGTGGCGAGGTCTGCCTGGGCTAGTTGCCAAGCCTGGTAATGCTCGACCACCGGCGTGATTTCGGCGTGTTCCTGGTTAAGCCGGCGGTATTGCGCCATATCCGAGGTGGCGCGCTCGTCGGCCAGCAGGCCGTTGATTTCTTCCAGGCGATAGGCGAGTTGTTGGAGTTTGGTTTGCAGGGAGGGTTTCATGGGGAATCCGTAGGGTGCGCCGCGCGCACCACGCAAGGACGGTGCGCGCGGCGCACCCTACTCGTTGTGCAGGTTGTAGAGCCGGGATACCAGGCGTGCAAGTTCGTCGCGTTCGCTTTCGCCGGCTTGATTGAGCGCATGGCTGGGGTCATGCAGCAGTTTGTTCATCAGGGCGCGGCTCATGGCTTCCATGATTGCTGCCGGGTTCTCGCCTTTGCTCAGCGCTTTGTGCGCTTTTTCCAGTTCGTGCCGACGTAGTCGTTCGCCATGATCGCGCAGGGAGCGGATCACCGGCACTGTCTGGCGCGTGTCCATCCAGTGCATGAATTCGTGAACCCGCGCCTGAATGATCGTCTCGGCCTCGGTCACCGCGGATAGTCGGCTGTCCTGGCCGGCGCGCACCACTTCGCCCAGGCTGTCGATGGTGTAGAGGAAGACGTCGTTCAACTGGCCGACTTCGGTTTCGATATCGCGCGGCACCGCCAGATCGACCATGAACATGGGCCGATGTTTGCGCTGCTTGATGGCGCGTTCGACCAGTCCCAGGCCGACGATGGGCAGCGGGCTGGCGGTCGAGGTGATGATGATGTCGAACTCGGCCAGCAGGTCCGGCAAGTTGTTGAGCGCAGCAGCTTCGCCGCCGAATTTGTTGGCCAGATCGCGGGCGCGCTCGATGGTGCGGTTGACCACCATCAAGCGGCGCGGCTTGCGGGCGGCGAAGTGGGTGGCGACCAGGTCGATCATCTCGCCGGCGCCGATGAACAGCACGGCCTGATCGGCAATCGACGGGAAGATGCGCTCCGCCAGCGTGACGGCAGCGGCGGACATGGACACCGTGCTGGAACCGATTTCGGTGGCGGTGCGCACTTCCTTGGCGACCGAGAAGGTGCGCTGGAACAGCTTGTTGAGCAGCAGGCCCATGGTGCCGGCATCGTGCGCTTTTTCGGCCGCCTGCTTCATCTGGCCGAGAATCTGGGTCTCGCCCAGCACCATCGAATCGAGTCCGGAGGCGACCCGGAAGGCATGATTGGCCGCTTCGTGCTGGGGCAATAAATACAGGTAAGGCTTCACCTCGCGCGGCGGCAGGCCGTGGAAGTTGGCCAGCCATTCCGCCACGCTCTCAGGTTCCTGCGTATTGCAGTAAATCTCGGTGCGATTGCAGGTGGAGAGAATCGCCGCCTCGCGCGCGAGTTGCCCAGTTCCATGGGGTGACCCAACTCGCGCCCCGGTCACATCGGACAGGGCTTTGGGCAGGATGTCGGGCGGGAAGGCCACCCGCTCGCGGATGGCAACCGGCGCGGTATGGTGGTTAACGCCGCAGGCGAAAAGCTGCATTTCTCTAATGTTTCAATCCGCGCCCGGCAAGGCCGAGCGAAACAACACGGAAGAGGCTACACCTCTCCCATATTCGATTACCCCATGAAGCGGGAGGTTTCCAACCGGCGCTTGTTTTTGATGAATCAAGGCTTTAGGGGCGCGCATTGTACGCTCACAAGGCTTCTGCCGAATACTCCACGGCCATCCGGTGGGTTTCCCCGGCGGCCACGGTCACCCCGTTTTCCAGCGCATTGGCCGACTCCACGCAGACCATCTGACGCCAGCCGTCCGGGCCGAAGTCGCCCATCTTGTCGGCCTTCTCGTTCCACGGCGTCCACACCACGGTGGAGCGGGAACCGGTTTTGGCGATGACGATGCGGCGCTTGAGTTGGGCATCGACGATGACGCAGGTGGCTGTCGTATCGACATAGACCCGGTCGACCTCGCCGTTGAAGGTGATCGCGCCGCTCTGGGTCTTGCGTGAAACCTCGCCGACCTTGTCGAGATAAACGGTGTTTTCCAGGCCGGTCACCTGTACGTCTTCGATGTCGCCGATATGGAAATAGGTGTGCAGCGCTTCGCCGATCTGCACCGGCGTGTCGCCCAGATTGGTCGTGTTGAGGCTGGCTTTCAGGCTGTTGCCGACGATGACGTTGAGTTCCAAACGGGTCTTGTGCGGCCATTGAGCGTGAGTCTGCTCGGTCTCCAGCAGGGCCAGCGTGATTTCAGTCTCGCCGCTGGGCAAGGCCGCGCTGTGCGTCACTTCCCACAGCACCGTGCGGGCAAAGCCGTGGCCGGGGAAGCTCGATTCGCTGGCGTGCGCGCCAAACCAGGGCCAGCACACCGGCGCGCCGCCGCGGATGGATTTGCCCGGCGCGAACTTGGCGAATTTCGATACCCAGATCACCGGCTCATCCTGATCCTTCGGGCGGAACGTGGTGATGTGCGCACCTTGCAGGCAGATGTAAGCGGTGCCGAGGGCGTTGTCGATCTCGGCGAAGATCAGGCCGTTGGGGCCGTCGATGAATTCGAGTTGTTCGGCAAGGCCAAAGCGGGCGTTGAGGTCGGCGAGGGTCATGAAGGGGGCTCCAGGTTGAAGGTTGATCAGGTCGGGCGGATGCCGGGGCGTCCCGCCTTTGGAAAAAAGGTTCAGACGCCGATCATCACGGACCAGTTGGCGACGATCATGATGGCGCCGAGTATTCGGTAAAACGCCCAGCCGGCATTGCCCAGTCTGGCCATGATGGCGAGGTAGAGCGCCGTAGCGATGATGTTGAATGGCAACCAGATCAACGTCTTGTACCAGATGGAAACGCTGGCATTGCCCATGCCGGAGAGCATGCCGTAAACGAACAGGACATTGACCGCGACGCTTGCGAACATGAAGCCGCGCCAACTGCGAAAGCGGGCCAGAGAGTCTTGCTCGGGGGCATCGTCAATCTGCACGGAGCTGGCGGCTCAGAACTCGGGTTGCGGCAAACGGGCGGCGAGTTCGTCCCACTGGATGGTGACGCCTTCCAGCACACCTACCGGGGTTTCGCCGCTGAGTTCCTGGGTATAGGGCCTACCGTATGCGCCGTTGTTTAGCGTGTAAACGGTCAACACCTTGTCGCGCGGATGTACCAGCCAATATTCGCGCACCCCGTGGCGCTCGTAGAGGCGGAGTTTTTTGACCTGATCATGGCCGGCGGTGGAGGGGGACAGTACTTCCAGCACCCAGTCCGGTGCGCCGCGCACGCCGCGTTCGCTGACCTTGTCTTTGTCGCAGACCACCAGCACGTCCGGTTGCACAACGGTGTCGATTTGATCGTCGGCTTCGTCTGCCTTCGGGAGTCGCACGTCCACCGGGGCAATCAGCGCGCGGCAGGGTTTGCCGTGCAAGGCGTTGCGTAGTTGGTAATAAACCTCCCCGGCAATGTCCTGGTGGCTGACTGTGGGGGCCGGCGACATCATGTAAGCCTCACCGTCGATCAATTCGTAGCGCACCTCTTCCGGCCAGGTCAGGTAATCGCCGTAGGTGTGGTATTCCGGGTCACGCAGCGCCAGTCCCATGTTGTTCTCCTATTTGCGTTCCACTTGCGAAACATCGCGCACTGCCCCGAAGGCCGCTGAAGTGGTCATCGCGGCATAAGCGCGCAGGGCGGGGGAAACGGCGCGCTCGCGGTTTTCCGGTTTCCAGGCTTGCGCGCCTTTCGCTTCCATCGCCGCGCGTCGCGTCGCCAGTTCAGCGTCGGCAACCGCCAGGCGGATGCCGCGGTTGGGGATGTCGATCTCGATGCTGTCGCCTTCCCGCACCAGGCCGATCAAGCCGCCTTCCGCCGCTTCCGGCGAGACATGGCCGATGCTCAGGCCAGAGGTGCCGCCGGAGAAGCGGCCGTCGGTGATCAGCGCGCAGGCTTTGCCGAGTCCCTTCGATTTCAGGTACGAAGTCGGGTAGAGCATTTCCTGCATGCCGGGGCCGCCGCGCGGGCCTTCGTAGCGAATCACCAGCACGTCGCCTGCCTTGATCTGGTCGGCCAGGATGGCTGCCACCGACGCATCCTGGCTCTCGAAGACGCGCGCCGGTCCGGTGAACTTGAGGATGCTTTCATCGACGCCGGCGGTCTTCACGATGCAGCCGTCCAGCGCCAGGTTGCCGTACAGCACGGCGAGGCCGCCATCTTGCGAATAGGCGTGCGTCTTGTCGCGCAGGCAGCCGTTGGCGCGGTCCAGGTCGAGTTCCGGGAAGCGGCGGTTCTGCGAGAACGCAACCTGCGTCGGCACGCCGCCGGGCGCGGCCTTGAAGAAGTCGAATACGGAAACGTCATGCGCTTGCATCACATCCCACACCGAGAGCGCGCCGCCCAGCGTGTGGCTGTGCACGGTGTGGCAGTCGCGATGAATCAGACCGGCGCGGTCGAGTTCGCCCAGGATGGCCATGACGCCGCCGGCGCGATGCACGTCTTCCATGTGGTAAAGCTGGGTGGACGGCGCCACCTTGGCCAGGTTGGGCACTTTGCGGGAAAGCCGGTCGATGTCCTTCATCGTGAAGTTGACGCCGGCTTCATGCGCCGCCGCCAGCAAGTGCAACACGGTATTGGTGGAACCGCCCATCGCGATATCCAGGCATACCGCGTTTTCGAACGCCTCGAAACTGGCGATGGAACGCGGCAATACGGAGGCGTCGTCCTTTTCGTAATAGCGTTTGGCCAGATCGACGATCAAGCGGCCGGCGTGCAGGAACAATTCCTTGCGGTCGGCATGGGTGGCGAGCAGAGAACCGTTGCCGGGCAGACTCAAACCCAGGGCTTCGGTCAGGCAGTTCATCGAGTTGGCGGTGAACATGCCGGAACAGGAGCCGCAGGTCGGGCAGGCGGAACGTTCGGTCGCCTCGACTTCCGCGTCGGAACGGCTGGCATCGGCGGCCTGCACCATCGCATCGACCAGATCCAGCTTGATCGTCTTGCTGTCCCAGATCACCTTGCCGGCTTCCATCGGCCCGCCGGAGACGAACACGGTGGGGATGTTCAGGCGCAGCGCGGCCATCAACATGCCGGGGGTGATCTTGTCGCAATTGGAAATGCACACCAGCGCGTCGGCGCAATGCGCGTTGACCATGTATTCGACCGAATCGGCGATCAGGTCGCGCGACGGCAGCGAATACAGCATGCCGCCGTGGCCCATCGCGATGCCGTCGTCCACCGCGATGGTGTTGAATTCCTTGGCGACACCGCCGGCCGCCTCGATCTCGCGCGCCACCAGTTGGCCCATGTCCTTCAGGTGCACATGGCCGGGCACGAACTGGGTGAACGAGTTGGCAATCGCGATGATCGGTTTGTCGAAATCGCCATCTTTCATGCCGGTGGCGCGCCACAAGGCGCGGGCGCCGGCCATGTTGCGGCCATGGGTGGTGGTGCGGGAGCGGTATTCGGGCATGGGATGTAACCTTGGGTCTCTATAATCGGTCGCATTTTAGCCCAGCAATCGTAGGCGCCCGCCCCATGCTTATCCATCCCCAGTTCGACCCGGTCGCCATCGCCATCGGCCCGCTTGCCGTGCACTGGTATGGGCTGATGTACGTCGCCGCCTTCGCCGCCTTCATCCTGCTCGGCCGCCAGCGCATCCGCAGTCAACCCGAAACCCGCTGGAGCGTGCAGGAACTGGACGACCTGCTGTTCTGGGGCGTCATCGGCGTCGTGTTGGGCGGTCGTCTCGGCCAGGTCCTGTTCTACGAACCGGGTTATTACCTCAGCAATCCGGCCGAAATTCTCGCGATCTGGAAAGGCGGCATGGCCTTCCATGGCGGCCTCATCGGCGTCTTGCTTGCGCTCTGGGCCTTCGGTCGCAAGACTGGCCGCAGCTTCCTGCAAGTGGGCGATTTCGTCGGTCCGCTGGTGCCGCTCGGGCTGATGTTCGGCCGCATCGGCAACTTCATCAACGGCGAACTCTGGGGCCGGGCCGCAGATCCCGCGCTGCCTTGGGCGATGCTGTTCCCGCAAGTCGATGACCTGCCGCGCCACCCGTCGCAGCTCTATCAAGCCGGACTGGAAGGGCTGTTGTTCTTCGTCCTGTTGTGGTGGTACTCCTCGCGTCGCCATCCGGTCGGCGCTGTGTCCGGCGCATTCCTGATCGGCTATGGCGTTTTTCGCAGTCTGGGCGAGTTTTTCCGCAGCCCGGATGCCGGCATCTTCGGACAGTCCTACGTCGTCAGCATGGGGCAGTGGTTATCGCTCCCCATGATCCTGATCGGCCTCTGGCTGCTCTGGCGCGCCCACAAGCAGATCGCCCCGCCTTTGCCCTGAGTGCCTTTTTTGCTATATTCCGACCCCTTCGTGGGGGGGTAGCTCAGCTGGGAGAGCGCCGCGTTCGCAATGCGGAGGTCGTGAGTTCGATCCTCATCCTCTCCACCACTTTTCCAAGGCCAGACGTTGCTCTGGCCTTTTTCACGTCTGCCCGAAACGCTAGTCCTGGCGCGGCTTCCCGGATTTGTGCGAAGGGCGGCAACGACGCAAAAACCCGGATTTCGGTGCGCGCCAACAGACGCCCGCATGAACGCGCTGGGTGATCGGGAAGCCAAGCTGTGTCATCGAAAACATATGGCGTCACTTTGGCGACACTAATACACTGACCGCCCGTGATTCCAAAGGTGGAGATGATGGAAACCGCCACTGCCAAGCAAGACCGCATCGGTGCTCGCGTCCCCCACGAGGTCTATGAAACCTTGTGCCGCGCCGCTGAACTGAGCGGCGCCACGGTCAACCAGTTTCTGGTGCAAGCGGCGCTGAAGGAGGCCCAGGCTGTCATCGAGCGGGAAGAGGTCATTCGCCTGTCGCCCCGCGACTGGAACTGGCTGCTCGACCTGATGGAAAACCCGCCCAAGCCGACGCCCGCGTTGACGGCCGCCATGAAGCGCTACCAGAAGGTCAAGCGAGACGATGCAGGTACGTCCTTTAACTGGGAGCCATGACCGGCAGGGGTTCGACTGCGGCCGCCAGGAACTGAACGACTGGCTGCGGCAGGTTGCCCGCCAGCATCAGGACAAGGGGCTGTCGAAATCCTTCGTCGCGGTGCGCGAGGATGCGCCAGAGCAAATCTGCGGCTATTACGCGCTGACCCTGGCCGAGCTCGAAAACCGCCACCTGCCGGAAGCCTGGCGCAAGAAACTGCCGCGTCGCATTCCCGGTGTGCGGCTGGGGCGTCTGGCCGTTGATAAACAATATCAGGGCAAGGGTCTGGGTGAGTTACTGCTGGTGGACGCGTTGACCCGGGCGCGCCGCATTTACACGGAGGCGGGCGGTATCGGCCTGTTCGTCGATGCCATCAACGAGCGGGCGGCAGACTATTACCGGCGCTTCGGATTTGAAGCTGCGCCTGATAATCCGTTATTGCTGTTCTTGCCTGTAAGGGTGACGGAATGACCCGCCGATGTCGGACCTATCCGCTGGCATTGTGCCAAAGTTGTGGTCACAATGATTCAATAAATCTTGGTCCTGTAGTCATCTTGTGTTTGGCTCACCTCGAGTGCTTGCGCCAAAGCATTGAGCCAATGCGGCAATCCAGAAGAATCCGTGCACTGTCGAATTGGTTGCAACGCGCATGACACCAGAAACCAAAGCACGCCAGCAGATTGACCAAAAGCTCGAACAGGCTGGCTGGGTCATTCAGGACATGAAGCAGCTCAACCTCGGTGCAGCAATTGGCGTCGCGGTCCGTGAATACCCCACCGACACCGGCCCGGCCGATTACATGCACCTCGAAGCGGCCTTGGCGTCGTTCAGAGACGTGGCGGTTGGCCTGGCGCAGAGGGTCTAGCCGGGCTTTTCTTGCTGTGGGGGCAATTGTGGGGGCAAAACCGGCTTGATCTTCTGAAGCCACAAATGGAAACGGCTTACATCGCTGTAAGCCGTTGTTTTTTCTGGTGCGCCCGGCAGGATTCGAACCCACGACCCCCTGGTTCGTAGCCAGGTACTCTATCCAACTGAGCTACGGGCGCTAAAAGAGGCGCGAATTATAAGGCAACCGCGCCGTTTGGCAAGGTTGTTGCCAAGTGATCTTGCCCCTGTATTCCGCCCTGCTGCTGGGTCGCGAACCAGCGTTGCTCGTGCGCCAAGGCAGCCAGAATGTTCAGACTGGATTCCTCAGTTGACTGCTCCTCAGTCCTTGCGAGGCGGCATGGATGTTGGCGTTTGCGCCTGATGAAACCACTAAGCGAAGGACTAAGCCGCCAAAAGACGGCGGCCAAGTCCCTGCTTATCCGAGGGCGCGCACCATTTGGGGGGGGGCTACGCGCCCGATTGCAGGGCTGGCGGGCCGTCTGGCCGCGCTGCACCCGCAAGGGGTACGCCGGATTCGTAAATTCGTAGGTTGGGCAAAGCGCAGCGTGCCCAACATCGCGGCGTGAAATGTTGGGCACGCTGCGCTTTGCCCAACCTACATAGCAGCCGATCCGCCAGCCGCACACTCGGGCGTGTTCAACCGAGGAATCCAGGGTCAAGTTATTGTTTCTCGGCGCCTTACCTCAGCATGCCGGCCTCCATCGCCATCCTGACCAGTTCCGGCACGCTGCGCGCCTGCATCTTTTCCATCATGCGGGCCTTGAAGACTTCGACGGTGCGCGGGCTGATGCCGAGTTCTTCGGCGATTTCGCGGTTGGGTTTGCCGGCGACGACCAGGTCCATGACCTGGCGTTCGCGCTCTGACAATCGCTCGATGCGTGCGGTGATTTCAGCGACATGGGACTGCACGGCATATTCGCGTGTATCGCGCTCCATGGCTTCGCTCACCGCCGCCAGCAAAGCGGCTTCTTCATACGGTTTTTCGAGAAAATCGACGGCGCCGCTTTTCAGTGCGGCGCGGGCGTGGGCGAGGTCGCCGTGACCGGTGAGAAAGACGACGGGCAGCGTGCTGTCGCGTTGCATCAAGGCCTGTTGCAGCGCCAGGCCATCCATGCCGCCCATGCGCAGGTCGAGCAGCAGGCAGCCGCGCCAGTCCGGTCGCCAGGCTTCGAGGCAAGCTTCGGCGCTGGCGAAAGCGCGCGTGCGATAGCCGCGAAAGTTCAGCAGGAGCGCTAACGAGTCGCGCACGGCTTCGTCGTCGTCGACGATGGTGACAATGGGTTCAGTCATGCTTTGTGCTCTTGATCGGCAGGGTGAAGCAGAATTGGGCCGGCTGGGCGTTGGCCAGCCAGAGTTCGCCGCCATGCGCCTGCACCAGGGTGCGGCTGATCGCCAGTCCCAGTCCCATGCCTTCGGCTTTGCTGGTGGCGAAGGATTCGAACAGCCGGTCTTGCATCTCGCTGCTGACGCCAGCGCCGTTATCGGTGACGCAAACCCGAATCAGTGCGTCCGCCTGGGCGTGCGCGCTGATTTCGATTTCGCTCGCTTCGTTGCGCCCGGCGGCCAGCGCATCGATGGCATTCGCCAGCAGGTTGTGCAGCACGGTGCCCATCTGCACGCGGTCGGCATGAACGCTGGGTAGCGCTTCGTCCAGCGTGAGTTTGAACACGATGTTGTGGCGCTCGCCCCGTCGTCGCACATACGACAGGCTCTCCTCGATCAACTCGGCCAGAGTGAAGGTTTCCTTGCGCAGGCCGCCGCCGCGGAAAAACTCGCGCAAGCGGCGCATGACCTGGCCGGCGCGATTGGCTTCGCGGTCGATTTTTTCCAGCGTATCGGCCAGCAAAGCGCCGTGTCGGGCCGGGTCGGCCAGCATGGAACGGCTGGCGCGGGCGTAGTTGGCGACGGCGGAAAGGGGTTGGTTGAGTTCGTGCGCGATGGCCTGCGCCATCTCGCCTGCCGCAGCCAGCCGCATGGCCTGGTTCAGTTCCGCTTCGCGCTGATGCAGGCGCTCTTCGGTGGCGCGGCGCACCGTCACGGTCATGCCGAGAAACAGCATGGTGACCGCGAGACCCAGCATCAACATCTGGAATTCGACCACGGTGATGGCATGCGAGCCGCGCCAGTCCAGAATGGCGTTGATGCCGACATGGCTGGCCGCCAGCGCGATCGTGGCGCCTTGTATGCCATGCCGCATGGCGATCCAGATCATCGGCAGGAACAACAGGTAGAAGAACTTGAATTCGTCGGTGTACTTGAAGCCGAAGATGATCCACAGCGCGAGGGCGATCGTGGCCGCCTGCAACACCATCTCGCGCGATGCGTGCCAACTCCATATGCGCCAACCACGCCAACCTCTCCAGTGGGCGCCCGCATGCACGAGCACCAGCGGTGTGATGATCAGGATGCGAATCAGCGCGCCGACCCAGATGTTGACCAGGTCCGCCATCCAGGCCCAGGCATCGGGCGCGGCTTCCGGACTGCGTGAAAAAACATGCACGCTGGCATCCAGCCAGGCCGCCGCGACTGCGACGACCAGAAACCAGGACAGGTCGCGCTGCGTGTCCAGGCGCGGGTCGATGCGCAGGCCGCGCAACAGCCAGGTCGTCAGCGCCCAAAGCCCCAGCATCAGCAAACCCGCGGCATACAGCGCCGGCAACCAGTCTCGCGGCATGCCATAAAGCGGCAAGCCGACCAGGAAGGTGACCCCGATCAAAAACGGCGCGTAATGCAGGCCATACAACAGCAGAAAAGCCAGCGTCAGGCCGGGCGGCGGCGTCCACTGCGCCAGGGCCAGCGGCAACACGGTTTGCGGATTGCTCAGCGCATCCAGCGCCAGATTGGCCAGCGCGTAGGCGAGCAGAACTTTCCAGGAAATGGTGAGTTTGGCGATGGGCAAAGTGCTGTCAATCCAACCGGTTTACCCGGTGTTTGTTTTTGTCCATGACGTGTTGATCGCGGTGGTTGGCGGCGCGCCTGGTTTGCGCCGGCGGTTGGCCCCGGCGAGGAAATAGACAGGACAGGAAAGGCATGAAATACAGAATGGAATCAGCTGATTTTCACCACGATGTCGTGCAGGGTGTTGGCGCAGTGCGCCATGCGATCCGCCGCGCGCGCCAGATGCTGATAAATCTCGCGCCGCTTCAACATGTTCAGGTAATCGTCGCCCTGGAACAATTCGGCCAGCGCCTTGCGGTACAGTTTTTCCACATGCCGGTCGGCCTTGCGTGCGGCATCCGCATCATGCGCAGCCTCGGCCGGGCTCTCGCCCAGCCGGGTGAATCCTGCGCTGATCGCCAAGCACCCCACGCGCAAGGCGGACGCCATCTCGTAGGTGTAACGGTCCGGCGCGATGCCCAGCATATCCATCTCGTTCACGGTGTCCTTGCAGTAATTGACGATGGCATCCAGATCCATGATCGCGCGGTAGATGTCCTCGCGATCCATCTGGGTGGAGAACGCTTCATTCAGCGTATGGATGTTGCTGATCTTGATGGTGTCGGCGGCATGTTCGTCACGCTTGATGTGTTTGCCGATCTCGACATCGCCCGTGCCCATGAAATCGACCAGCAGATTCACCGTCTGCGAAACCTGCATCGCTTGTTGGTGCAAGAGCAGGAAGAAATCCGGCGCTTTCGGGAAGACGCGGTCGATCACCCGATGCACGACGGAAGCGGTGTTTTCATTCATGACGGTCATAGCTGTCCCCTGCGGATGAAGGCTTGAACCAGGGCGAGGGTCACCGCGCCCATGAAAGCGGAGGCGGGAATGGTGACGATCCAGGTCATCGCGATCTCGCCGGCCTTGCCCCAGCGCACCGAGCGCGGCCGCTCCGACGCGCCGATGCCCATGATGGAAGTGGCCACCACATGGGTGGTGGAAACCGGCGCGCCGACCATCGAAGCGGAAAAAATCACGGCGGCGGAGGTGAGCTGCGAGTTGAGCGCATGCAGCGGGCGCACCTTGTAGATGGCGAAGCCCAGCGTGCGCACGATGCGCCAACCGCCGGACATGATGCCCAGCGTCAGCGCGGTGGCGCAGGTCAGCACCACCCAGAACGGCACTTCGAAAACGGGGATGAAACCGCCCAGCACCAGCACCAGCGTGAGGATGCCCATGCTCTTCTGGGCATCGTTGGCGCCGTGCGCAAACGCCAGTCCGGCGGCGGTGACGTATTGCCCCCAGCGCAGACGCCGGTTCAGCTTGGGCGTGGCGGTACGAAACGCCAGGCTGAAAAATTTATGCACGCCGAAGCCGACCCAGAAACCGACGATGGGCGACAGCACCAGCGCCAGCAAAACCTTGGTGACGCCGGTCAGATGGCCATGCCGCAACAGTTGCTCGAAGCCCCAGACGACATGGCTGGCGTCCACCGCGAGCAGGATCGAACCGATCAGTCCGCCGACCAACGCGTGCGAGGACGAGGAGGGGATGCCTTTGCGCCAGGTGATCAGATTCCAGCAGATCGCCCCGGCCAGACCGCTTATCAGCACGGTCAGGGAAACCTCGCGCGGCAGGTCGGAAAGTTGAATGAACGAGCCGATGGTATTGGCCACCGCCGTGCCGCCCAGCAGCGGCCCGAGAAACTCGAACACGCCGACCAGAATCACCGCCTGCATCGGCTGCATCGCGCGCGAGGCGATCACCGTGGCGACGATGTTGGCGGCATCGTGAAAACCATTGGTGAAGTCGAACGCGATGACGATCAGGACTGCCAGCACGGCGAGCAGGATGTGCGTTTCCATTCAGTAGCGTGGCGCGGCAGTCAGGCGAACCAGGAAAAGCCGCTGTACATGTCGGCCGATTTATCCATCGAAATGCCGATGACATCCTTGCCGCTGAACGAGAAATTGATGTGCGATGGGTCGATGGTGCCGGTGGCGCTGGCGTTCTGGCTGACCTTGAACAACACCGTCGCGGTCATCCATTTCTGGTCGTAGTACACCGCCAGCGGCGTCGGCGACAACGCGACTTCGGTAGTCGGCAGCATCATGTCGAGGTTGTAGCCATCGCCGCGTCCGCTGCCGATGGCGCGCTCGATTTTCCAGTTGAAAACATCCTCGACCGACACCGCATCCATCGGCTTGCTGAACTGGAATGCCAGTGAAAAAGTCTGCTCGGCGCTGGCGGTTGAAAGGTAGGCATTCAACCCGGAAACCGGCGTGCCCGGCCCCAGCGTGGTCGGAAACAGCGCATACAGCTCGCTGGCGTAAACGGCGGTCATTTTGGGATTTGTTTTTTCGTAGATGTACTGGCTCAGATCGCCGGCCAGCGTCTCGTCGTTGGCCGCCAGACCGGCAGCCACATCCAGCGCCTGGGCGATATCGCCGTTGTCGGCCAGGGCGTAACCCAGTTCGGAATAGGCGCCCCAGTAGTCGCTCTTGATTGCGATGGCCGACTTGAAAGCTTCGATGGCGAAGTTGTAGCGCGCTTGCTTGGCGTAAACCTGGCCGAGGCCGAAATCGCCGAACGGCTCTTTCGGGGACAACTGGCGCACGAATTCGAACTGCGCTTTGGCCTCATCGAGCCGATCGGTAGCCAGATAGCCTTGCCCGAGCGAATAACGATTGGCGGCATCGGGGTTGTATTGGACCGCCAGTTCGTATTCGCTGCGCGCCCCATCAAGATTGCCCTGAGTGGTGTAGATGTTGCCCAGGCGGGCATGCAGATCGTCGCGCTTGGGGTCGACCTTCAGCGCCTTTCGATAGGACTCGATCGCGGCATCCGCATTGCCCTGGCTGAGCTGTGCGCGCGCCATGTAATCGTAGGCATTGATCGCGGTATCGCCGGCGGGCGACAGCCTGACCGCCCGACTGAAGCTGGTGATCGCCAGCTCGTAGCGCTTGGCGGTGAATTGATTCAGCCCCTTGTCCAGCTCGCGCAGCGCCAGGTTGTCCAGTTGCGCCGACCGGTCCGAGGCGCTGCCGAACAACGCCGCAACGGTCGCTGAGTTATCGGCTATTTCCATTTCGCGTCACTCCACATTTCCGGCGCTCCTGATGACAACGTCGATGTTGATCATTTAGCACAGTTTCAAAGAACGAGCGTCTGCAATTCGCTCGACGCAGTGATTGCCTGCAACCGCAATAGCCAGTGATACTGCCGCGCCGCCGTTGAATCCCCCACTCGTGCTCGGCACGCCCATCGGAATATAGGAGACATGACAATGCCCAAGAAACACCTTGCTGAAGCAGAAGGCCAGTATTGCGAAAACATCCGTACCGGACAGTCGGTCGAGGTCCTGAAGCGCGCTTTCCTGGATCACTTGTTTTATTCCCAAGGGCGTTTCTTCAAGGTGGCTACGCCCAACGACCACTACCAGGCGCTCGCCCACACCTTGCGCGACCGCCTGCTGCATCGCTGGGTGAGCACGGTGCAGACCTATGCCGAGAGCAACTGCCGCACGGTCTGCTATCTGTCGGCCGAGTACCTGCCCGGGCCGCACATGGCGAACAATCTGCTCAACCTGGGCATCACTGAAAACGTGCGCCAGGCCCTGGCTGAACTGGGCCTCGACCTCGACGTCATCATCGAGCATGAAGAAGAGCCGGGGCTCGGCAACGGCGGTCTCGGACGCCTGGCTGCCTGCTTCATGGATTCGCTGGCGACCTTGCAGATCCCGGCGATGGGTTACGGCATCCGTTACGAGTACGGCATCTTCGACCAGGAGATCCGCGACGGCTGGCAGGTCGAGACCTCCGACACCTGGCTGCACTATGGCAACCCGTGGGAAGTGCGCCGGCCCAACATCGTCTACGAGGTCGGCATCGGCGGCCACACCGAGCATTACACCGATGTGCAGGGACATCGTCGCGTGCGCTGGGCGCCGAACGATTCCTTCCGCGGCATCGCGCACGACACGCCCATCCTCGGCTACAGCGTCAACACCGTGAACCTGCTGCGCCTGTGGGGCGCCGAGGCGGCCGAGTCGTTCGACTTCCAGGCCTTCAATCAGGGCGACTATGTCGGCGCGGTGATGCGCAAGGTGCGTTCCGAGACCGTCTCCAAGGTTCTCTACCCGAACGACGAGGCGGAGACCGGCAAGCGCCTGCGTCTCCTGCAGCAGTATTTCTTCGTCTCCTGCTCGCTGCAGGACATGCTGCGCATCTACCTCACCACCGGCCAGCCGCTCGAAAAATTTCACGAAAAATACGCCGCCCAGCTCAACGACACCCACCCGACCATCGCCGTGGCCGAGTTGATGCGCCTGCTGGTCGACGTGCATCAGGTGGAGTGGGATACCGCCTGGGGCGTCACCTGCCGCACCTTCGCCTACACCAACCACACCTTGCTGCCCGAGGCGCTGGAGAAGTGGCCGCTACCGCTGTTCGAGAGCGTGCTGCCGCGTCACCTGGAGATCATCTATGCGATCAACAGCCGCTTCATGGACGAGATGCGGCTGCGCTTTCCCTTCGATCAGGCACGCATCGCACGCCTGTCGATCATCGACGAGAGCGGTCCGAAATATGTGCGCATGGCCAACCTGGCCTGCGCCGGCAGCTATGCCATCAACGGCGTCGCAGCGCTGCATACGCAACTGCTCGGCGACACGGTACTGAAGGATTTTCATGACGTCTGGCCGGAGAAGTTCCAGAACAAGACCAATGGCGTCACCCCGCGCCGCTTCGTCATGCTCTCCAACCCCAGCCTGTCCGCCCTGCTTACCGAGACGCTGGGCGATGGCTGGGGCAAGGATCTCAACCGCCTGCGCGAAATCGAACGCTATGCCGACGACACCGCCTTCCAGGACCGTTGGCGCGCGGTCAAGCTTGAGCGCAAGCAGAACCTGGCGCGCTTCATCAAATCGCGCCTGGACATCCAGATCGACCCGACCAGCCTGTTCGACATCCAGGTCAAGCGCATCCACGAATACAAGCGCCAGCACCTCAACCTGCTGCACATCCTCACCCTCTACAGCCGCATCAAGCGCAATCCCGGCATCGACATCCAGCCGCGCACCTTCGTCTTCGGCGGCAAGGCAGCACCCGGCTACATCCTGGCCAAGCTGATCATCAAGCTGGTCAACGCGGTGGCCGACGTAGTGAACCGCGACCCGGACGTCGCCGGTCGCCTCAAGGTGGTGTTCGTCCCCGACTTCAGCGTCAAGGTCGCGCACCACGTCTATCCGGCCGCCGACCTGTCGGAGCAAATCTCCACCGCCGGCAAAGAGGCCTCGGGCACCGGCAACATGAAGTTCTCCATGAACGGCGCGCTCACCATCGGCACGCTCGACGGCGCCAACGTCGAAATCCGCGAGGAAGTCGGCGCCGAGAACTTCTTCCTGTTCGGCCTCACCGCCCCGGAGGTGGATCGCGTCAAAGCCGAGGGCTACCGCCCGCGGGATATCTACCACAGCAACGAGGAACTGCACGCGGTCATCGACCTGATCGGCAGCGGCCTGTTCTCGCATGGCGATGCCAGCCTGTTCCAGCCGCTGGTCGACAACCTGCTCGGCGGCGACGACTACCTGCTGTTCGCCGACTACGCCAGCTACATCGCCTGCCAGGAAGCGGTCAGCCACACCTATGCCGACGCGCGCACCTGGACGCGCATGTCCATCCTCAACGTGGCGCGCATGGGCAAGTTCTCCTCGGACCGGACCATCGCAGAATACTGCCGCGATATCTGGAAGGTGCAGCCGGTGCCGGCGAAGATGTTGGGATAGCGCTGCCGCCGTGGGAGAGTCGGTCGGCAATCCCTTGCCGACCATTTTCCGCGCGGCGGTTTTTCGCCGCCGGCCAAACGGAAGCCATCGGAAATTGAAGGCGGCAAGGGATTCCCGCCCTACGTCATGCCGATGACGAAGCGATGCTTGCCGGAAAGCGTGCGCGGGATTTCGTCGAGATAATTCACTTCGAGCGCTATCTCGGTTTCCATCATGCAGCGGATGTTTGCGCTCAGCGCGGCCAGCGTTTCTGCGCTCAATTTTTCGGCAGCGACCAGATTCAACGTGATCCGGTCGAATTCGCGTTGCACCCACTGATATTGGCGAATCTGCTTCTGGCCATTGAGCAGGTGGTTGAAAAAGCCCGGGTGTATGCGCTTGCCGGCGCGGCTGCGGATCAGATCGTTCTGCCGGCACAGGCCCATTTCCAGCAGCGGGAACGGCGATCCGCAAGCGCACTCGCCCGCCAGCAGACGGCCGGAATCGCCGATGTCATAGCGGATGAAGGGCATCAGCCGATTGGTCAGCGAGGTGACCAGCAGCCGGTCTTCCGCGTCGAGCTTCACGGATTCCAGATAAACCAGATCGGCGAACACATGCATGTTGCCGTGCCGGCATTCCCAGGCGATGTTGGGCACCTCCCGACAGCCGTACTGGTTGAACACCTTGCAGCCGAAGGCCTGCTGCATCAGCCCGCGCTGCGTGTCCGTCAATACCTCGGCCGTCGAATAAACGCCGATCAAACCGCGTGGCATCGTCATCTTGCCGGCAATGACGAACCGCGCCAGCTCACTCATCGCCGAGGCATAACCGTAGAGCAGAACCGGCCGATAACGTTGAATGAAGCGCGCCCAGGCATGCAGCTTCGCCTCGCTGAATTCGGTCGCGCCTAGCGTCTTCTCGGCAGCGATCAGATCGGACCAGTTGGAACCGAACACCCCGCCGGCCGCGACATCCTGGCGCGCGCCCCAGAAATTGAGCACCTTCTGCCCCGGCCGCCAGCCCGACATCATGAAGCCGCGCATCATGCCGGCACGCATCAGCTCATGCTTGGCCTCGTCATACCAGAACGCCAGCGGCTTGCCGGTGGAACCGCCGGTATGGCCGATTTTTACCTGGCTGCGGTCAGCCTCGCGCGCCAGAAAATCGTCCAGCCGCTCGCGTACCGCGTCCTTCTCCAGGATGGGTAGATCGGCGGCCTGCCGCCCCGCCAGCGTCTCCGCGTAATACGCCGTGTTGGCAGCGGCAAAAGCGACGATCTCCGCGAAATCCGCCTGCTGTTTGCACAGCAATTCTTCCCGGCTCAACGCCTGGTTGCGCAGCAGGATTTCAAGTTGGGCATAGCGCAACGGATAGCGACGGCGATGCAGCCAGGGACGCAGGGATCGGAACATCGGCACTTCGGTCAATCAACGAACCAGCTATCGACCCGAAGGCCGTTGAAGTTGGCAAAGTCCTTTTGATTGCGTGTAATCAGCGTCAGTCCATTGATCGCGGCCACAGCGGCAATTTCGCCATCGGCGCGCGGAGCAGGAAGCCCTGCATCGGCCAACCTTGCTCGCTCACGACCAAGCCACAGGGCAGCTCGATAGTCGATCGGCAGCAAGGTGAACTGCTGCAACACCCCCTCCAGCCAGCGCTCAAGCAGGTCGCGCCGCGCTGACTTCGGCAGCCGGGCGACACCAAAGCACAGTTCTTCCACGGTCAGTGCGGCAAGCGCGCAGTCTGCTTGCCGCGCGAGTATCTGTGCTTCCACACCCGGGTTGGACCGTTGTTTGGCCAACTCGGAGATGACGTTGGTATCGAGCAGGAACAGCGTACTCATTCCAATTCGGCCGCACGTCCGGCGGCGTTGTCGCGCAAGTTCGTGAAAACATCTTCGTCCGCGCTCGCGCCGGCGGCAGTGCGCATGTCCTCGCGCCAGGTACGCAAGAACTCGCTCAAGACAGGTTTAGGCGCAATCAAGCGTTCATAAGCCTGAGTAGATAAGAGCACCGCCACCGGATGACCGCGTCGGGTAATGCTGACTTGTTCACCCGCTTCGGCCTGCTGCACCAGACGAGGAAAATTGTTCTTGGCTTCCGCGATAGAGGCTTGGGTCATGGCGACCTCCTGTGATGGCTATCTATATAGCCATCCTAGTGAGCCGGCGCCCATCTGGCAACGCTTTTTTGGCCATGAAGCCAGGGATGGTCAAGCCTCAACGAATGGCTGAGGTTCGGCCTTATGTGGAGCTTTACATAAGGCCGATTATGCAAAGTACTCGATTATGTGAAGTGGCAGCAGCTGTTTGCCTTGAAAGACCGGCAATAAGCGGCTTGGCGACGGCTGAGACTGCCAAATACTGAACATAATTTCACGGTTGCTTGAAGTGGTGTTTGACTTCTGGCGCGCCGCTTCCGGGGCGCGGTCTGTCACGACTTGGGGAGCCAAAAGCCGATTCCATCGTGAACCGTCCTCCCGACTCGTTAATCGTCTTCCTGATAGCGCTGTGATTATGCAAAGGTCGCGTCGCCCACCTTCCGTTGCTCATCAGTGGTTGGCGGGCGTCCAAAGTTGCTGCTTCACATAATCGAGCACTTTGCATAATCGGCCTCAAGAGGCGGTCGAGTTGGGGTAGTCAGATCGTGTGGATGTCAGCTATGGGGAACATCTGCATCGGGCAGAACCCGGCCAGGAGCCGACATTCCGGATATGCACCAGATAGCTGACGCTCAACGTGCGTCTCAAACGGGTCAGGCATACTGTCGCGTCCCGTACAAGCGATCGCCTGAAGCTTTTTTCCCATGAGTCTGATCAAGTCCCGAAAACGCGTTGCTGATCATGGAGAAGTGTTCACCCCGGCGTGGATGGTCGAGGCCATGCTTGATCTCGTGAAGGATGAAACCGAGCGCATCGATTCCCGCTTTCTGGAGCCGGCTTGCGGAAGCGGAAACTTCCTTGTCCGGGTCTTGCAACGCAAGCTCGCCGCCGTCGAACTCAAGTACAGCAAGTCGGACTTCGAGCGGCAGCACTACGCGCTACTTGCGCTGATGTGCCTCTACGGCATCGAACTGCTGGCGGACAACATCGCCGAGTGCCGGGAGAATGTGCTCGAAATCTTTGCCGACTACCTGAATCTGCAAGCGTCTGATGACCTGTATCGCGCCGCCGCCTTGGTGCTTTCGCAGAACATCGTCCATGGCGATGCACTGACGATGCGCACCCGCAGCGTCGAGCCCATCACCTTTGCCGAATGGGGTTACCTCGGCAAGGGCAGGTTTCAGCGTCGCGACTTCCGCTTTGACACCCTCACCGGCATGTCCAGCCATACCGAACAAGGCTCGCTGTTTGCCAAACATGAAATTTTCACGCCGACCAGGACTTACCCGCCGATGACGATAAGCGAGCTGGCGGCGCAGGAAGGGAATCAGCCATGAGCGGCATGGCGGAAGCCTTGACCGGACAGGTCGGCTTCGCCTTGCGTGGCCGCAACCCGGATGTGCTGACCTGCATCGCCAACCTGTCCAACGACGAGGTCTTCACGCCACCCGAATTCGCCAACCGGATGCTGGACACGCTGGCCGAGGCCTGGGCGGCCAGCCACGGCGGCGCGAACCTCTGGGTGGACAGGACGGTGAAGTTCCTCGACCCCTGCACCAAGTCGGGTGTGTTCCTGCGCGAAATCACCCGCCGCCTCACCGATGGGCTGGCAGACGCGATGCCGGACCTCGAAGCGCGCGTCGATCACATTCTGACCAAGCAGGTATTCGGCATCGGCATCACGCATCTCACCAGCCTGCTGGCGCGGCGCAGCGTGTATTGCTCGAAGCATGCCGATGGGCAGCACTCCATTGCAAAGAGCTTTAGCGGCGACGGCGGCAATATCTGGTTCGAGCGCGTCGAACATACGTGGAGCAGTGGCAGATGCCAGCACTGCGGTGCCAGACAGGCGACTTACGATCGGGGCGAAAAACAGGAAACCCACGCCTATGCGTTCATCCACACAGACGACATTACAACCCGGCTCGCCGAGTTATTTGGAGGTGACATGCAGTTCGACGTAATCATTGGTAACCCACCGTATCAGCTTGGCGCGGATGGCGGCACCCGCGACGTACCGATTTACCAGCACTTCATCGAGCAGGCGAAGAGGCTGGAACCGCGCTACTTGACGATGGTCATTCCGTCTCGCTGGATGGCAGGCGGACTTGGTCTGACCGAATTCCGACAGACCATGCTCAGTGATGCGCGTATCCGGGCCCTCGTTGACTATCCGAATGCGGCCGACGTTTTCCCATCCGTTGGCCTCAATGGCGGCGCTTGTTACTTCCTATGGGACGCCGACTATGACGGCACGTGCAGCATTTCTACGGTCAGATCTGGCGAGGTCTTTGGACCGATGAGTCGGTCACTTGGCGAGTTCGATGTACTCGTTCGAGATGACCGTGCACTGGACATCTTGCGGAAGGTCTTGCAGCACGGAGAGCCGCCCGTCAACACGATCCTCGCACGAGACAAGGAGTTTGGCTGGACCTCCAACTTCGATGGCTTCCACACCACGGAACAGTCGGGAGACGTGCCCCTGTACTACATACGTTCGATGAAAAGAAGCTACGGCTTTATCGCACGTAGCGCTGTTACCAAGAGTGAGCATCTCATCGATACATGGAAACTGCTCGTACCGAAGGTAGGATCTGGCCGGGAGCGGGAGCGAAGTGGCGTTGACCTTGTCCTCGGCCCTTCGTTGATTGCTCCCGCGCCATCAGTGTGTACTCAGTCATTCCTTTTCTTCTACGTGTCGTCGCGTGAGGAGGCTGAGAGCCTTCAGTCGTACTACAAGACTCGGTTCTTCCGGTTTCTGGTCTCGCTACGCAAGATTACTCAGGACGCCACTCACTCGACATATCGCTGGGTGCCGATGCAAACATGGGACTGTATCTGGACAGACACGGCGCTCTACGAGAAGTACTGCATCACGGATGGCGAGCAAGCGTTCATCGAGTCAATGATCCGCCCGATGGGCGAGGCTGATGAGTAAGACCATCGAGGAAATCCTCGCGCCCAAGCCCATGGAGAGCAGGCGGTGACGCCACTGGAGCCGTTCTATACCGAGTCCCCGGCCTGGCACGAGAAGATCGGCGCCATTCACGCCTTGCTGGAGCGGGTCAAGATCAGCGAGGAACAGTCGGGCGATGTACTGCATTTACGCCGCCGCAATCGCATTCTCTCGATCCATGCGTCCACGGCCATTGAAGGCAACCAGCTCACCTTGAGCCAGGTCACCGATGTCATCAACGGCAAGCCGGTGTGGGGGCCACCCAAGGACATTCAGGAGGTGCGGAACGCCTGGCATGCCTACAACGAGATGCCCGGCTACGATCCGTGGTCGGTGAGCGACTTGCTGCGGGCGCACGCGCACCTGACGGAGTCGCTGATCGGTGAGTCGGGCCATTTCCGCTCGGTGGGGGTGGCCGTGGTGGGGAGCGATGGCCTGCCCTTGCATCGCGGCGCGCCCTCGGCGCAAGTCCCCGCCCTGGTTGAGAAACTTCTGGATTGGGGCAAGGGCAGCCCGGCACATCCGCTTATCAAGAGTTCCGCTGTTCACTACCGGCTGGAATACATCCACCCCTTCCGCGATGGCAATGGCCGGATCGGGCGGCTGTGGCAGACGCTGATTCTTGCGCAATGGAACCCGCTGTTCGCCTGGATGCCGATCGAAACGCTGGTGCATCACAATCAGGCGCTGTACTACCAGGCCTTGCAGGATTCTCACGCGGGCGCGGTGGATTGCCGTCCGTTCATCGACTTCATGCTCGATGCCATTGCCAATTCCCTCTACAAATTCATCGATGTGGCGACCCAGACGGTGGCCGATGCATCGGCAGATGTCCCTGTAAATGTCCCTGTAAATGTCCCTGTAAATGCGGTTTCAGGCAAGGTTCTGGTCTTGCTGCGTGCCAACCCCAAGGCCACGGCTGAAAAGATGGCCAGCGCCTTGGGGGTTACCGACAAAACCATCAAGCGCCATCTCAAAGCCCTCCGCGAGCAAGGTCGAATCCGGCGTGTCGGTTCGGACAAGTCCGGTCACTGGGAAATCATCGAGGCGACAGCATGAGCAAAGCCAGCATCGAAGAAATCCTTGTCCCCAAACCGGAAGCCCGGCCACGCATCTACGCCTACTCGATTACCGATGCGGCGCACACGGGGCTTCTCAAAGTGGGGCAGACGGCGCGCGACGTGAAGCAGCGCGTCGCCGAGCAGCTCAAGACGGCCGCAATCAAGAACTACACCATCGAACTCGACGAACCTGCTGAGCGCGAGGACAGCAGCATTTTCAGTGACCACGAGGTGCGAGCGGCGCTGGTCAGGAAGGGGTTCGAGAAAGTCGAACTGGAGTGGATGCGCTGTTCGCTCAAGGACGTGCAGACCACGCTCACCGAGCTGCGCACCGGCCAGCGCTACACGGGAACGCATCACGAAGCCTTCCCGATGCGCCGCGAACAGCTTGATGCGGTGGACAAGACCTTCGACTACTACCACTCGATCTGGGCAGAGAACAAGAATGCCGCGCCGCGTTTTCTGTGGAACGCGAAGATGCGCTTCGGCAAGACCTTCACCGCTTACCAGTTGGCCAGAAAGCTCGGCGCGAAGCGCGTGCTGGTGCTCACCTTCAAGCCGGCCGTCGAGGATGCGTGGCAGACGGACCTGGAAAGTCATGTGGACTTCGACGGCTGGCAGTATTTATCCCGTAACTCCGGCAGCGACCCGACGCAGATCGACCGCAACAAGCCGGTGGTCTATTTCGGTTCCTTCCAGGATCTGCTCGGCCGTGATGCGGCGGGGAACATCAAGCCGAAGAACGAGTGGATTCACACGGTGAACTGGGACTTGGTGGTGTTCGACGAATACCACTTCGGTGCCTGGCGCGAGACCGCAAAGGAACTGTTCGAGGGTGAAGAGGAGGCCGTCGCGAAGAAGGAGACCAAGCTCGAATACGCCGGCGGTCTGGAGGACATGAACGAAGACCTCACCGTGCTCTCGGAAAAGGAAACCGAGTTTCTGCCCATCACCACCCAGGCGTATCTGTATCTCTCCGGCACACCGTTCAAGGCGCTGGCGACCGGCGAGTTCATCGAGGAACAGATTTTCAACTGGACCTACACCGACGAACAGCGTGCCAAGGAAGCGTTCGCCGCCGAGCACCCCGGCCAGCGGAATCCCTACGGGGCATTGCCGCAGATGCGTTTGCTGACCTATCAGATGCCCGACGAACTGGTGGCCATCGCCAACGCCGGGGAATTCGACGAATTCGATCTCAATGCCTTCTTCGAGGCATCAGGTACAGGGAGCGTGGCGCAGTTCAAGCACAAGAGCGACGTGCAGAAGTGGCTGGACATCATTCGCGGGGGCTACGCACCCAGGTCTGTCGAGCATCTGAAGACGGGCTCGCGGCCGCCGTTTCCGTATTCGGACGTTCGCCTGCTGCCCTACCTGCAACATTCGTTCTGGTTCCTGCCCAATGTGGCGGCCTGCCATGCGATGGCCAACCTGCTGGCGGAGAAGCACAACACCTTCTGGCATGACTACACCGTGCTGGTCGCGGCCGGGGCGTCGGCAGGCATCGGCCTGGAGGCCCTGCCGCCCGTGCGCCGCGCCATTGGCAGCGGGTTCGACAGCAAGACCATAACGCTGTCCTGCGGCAAGCTGACCACTGGCGTCACCGTGCCGCAGTGGTCATCCATCCTGATGCTGCGCAATCTCAAGTCGCCGGAGACCTATTTCCAGGCCGCGTTCCGGGTGCAGTCGCCGTGGTCGATCAAGAACCCGAACGGCGACAACCCGAACGAGGAGGAAATCCTCAAACCCGTCTGCTTCGTGTTCGACTTCGCGCCCACCCGCGCCCTGCGCCAACTCTCGGAGTACGGCATCGGCCTGTCGCCCAATGAGCCGAACCCGGAGAACGCGGTCAAGGACCTCGTGTCCTTCCTGCCCGTGCTGGCCTACGACGGCGCGAACATGACGCAGATCGATGCCGGCGGCATCCTCGACATCGCCATGGCGGGCACCTCGGCCACGCTGTTGGCGCGCAAGTGGGAGAGCGCGTTGCTGGTGAACGTGGATAACGACACGCTCCGGCGCATCATGGACAACCCCGAGGCGATGTCTGCCGTGGAGCGCATCGAAGGCTGGCGCGCGCTGGGCGACAACATCATCGAAACCATCATCAACAAGAGCGAGAAGGTCAAAGCACTCAAGAACAAGGCCAAGGAAGGCGACCTGACGAAGGATGAGAAGAAGGAACTCTCCGACGAAGAGAAGGAATACAAGTCCAAGCGCAAGCTGGTTCAGGAAAAGCTGATCAAGTTCGCCACCCGCATCCCGGCGTTCATGTACCTCACCGACTTCCGCGAGAACACGCTGCAGGATGTCATCACCAAACTTGAACCGGACTTGTTTCTTGTCGTTACCGGGCTGACTGTGCAGGACTTCCACCTGCTCGTGCGGCTCAAGGTGTTCAACACCGAGCAGATGAACCAGGCCGTCTTTGCCTTCCGTCGCTATGAAGATGCGTCGCTACGCTACACGGGAATCGAGAGCCACGACGGCTTGAGTCACTACGGGCTATACGACACCGTGGTGGCAAAGGACTGAAGGACAGCGACTCTCCGTGTGGTTCGCGCGGCGTCACCAGACCGTGGAATTGAGTGTCCGCTGTTGCAATCGGGCTACTTCCGTTTTGGGTCGAAAACCGAAATTCGAAGCCTATGGAAACAGTCGTTGGCGAACGGCCGGAATCAGATGGAGGCGACCGTCATGGGTCATGGAAGTAGCCTTTCTGGAGTTCAAGCGGGGGTCTTACTGGACTCAGACCGACAACCTGCTTTTCATATCCTTGATCGGCAGATGGCGAATCACGCGCAGCATGTGCAGTTGTCCCGGGCGTTGGGCAGGTGGGACCGTTAGTTCTGCGAATTCGGCCATCATTTTTTCGGCGGCCGTTTCTATGCCGCCCAGCATGCGCGCCAGCTCGCGCGAGACGGTCACAGCGGGCACGCCCAATGCCTCGGCGAACTGAAACACGTGTTCGCGCCGGATCTGGCCGAACAGGGCAGCATCGCCGAACGGGAACGAGAGTTCGATGTTCGGCCATGTCGCGCCATGCGGCGTCAGTTCCGGTCGCGCCCAGGCTGCGGTGCTTACCAGGTCGTAGTGCGGCGCCAAGGCGTAGCCATCCCGCCCGGCAAACAGGGACAGATTCTTTAGATGCGCGTCGCCATTGCCGATGAGGACGTTGAATAACGCCCAGCGAAACAGGGCAATCCGGGTCTGCGCCTTGACCCGACATAGCGCCACCACATCGTTCAATGCGCGCACCCCCGACATCGTGTATTTCGAGCCGGCCGACAGGGAGAGGAGTTGCACCGCATCGAGCGCATGGCGACGGCGCAGCGTACCGTTGTCCCAGACGCGGTCGAACCGCTCGATCAGATAGACGCAGGACGGCGCGTAATGCAGGGTCACCGGCGGCACGTTCAACCCCATTTCCTGCGCCACCCGCGCACAGAACCATTCATTCACCGCACTTGCGGGATAACGCTCACTCAATGCGTTGGGCTTGAGAATATGGGTCGATAGCTGCGAGCCAACCGGGTCGAACAACTGCCCGGCTTTGTCCATGAAGACCGGCAGCTTCTCCTGGGCGCCGGCGAGCGACATTTTCTTCGGGGCGTTTTCGCCCAGCGGGATATGCGGCATGGCCTGAATGCGTGCGTGCAGCCGCGCGTCGGTCAGCGGGGCCAGGCTGGGCGGTGGCAGCGTCTCGCCCGGTTTCAGTAGCGTCAACGCGCCGGCCGATTCGCCGCCATAGCGTTCCAGCAGCCGCCAGGCATCCCACTCGCCTTTTTCCAAAGCAGCGATGAGCCTGGTTCGCGCCATTTCTTCCGGCAGCAGGTTGTCGAAAAACCACTGCACCGGACGCTCGCTTCCGGTATCGACGATGGCTTCGGCACGCAACGGCAAGCCTGGCGCCAATGGGTAGCCGGTTGCCCGCCAATCGGCGTCGTAGTCGAACGACCAGATGCCCAGATTTTCGTAAAGCCGGCCGGCGCGTTCCGATTCGATGAACACGTCAAGTTCGCGACTCATGGTTTCACCCGCGTACGGCGCGGTTTGGCGTTCGCATCCAGTGGCGCGATGGGGCCGACGCCCGGCGGGAGCGAAACATTCAACTCGATGCCAAGCTCGTCGAGCAGCGCGAAAAGGGTGTCGATTGCGGCCGTTGCCTTGCCTTGCTCAAGCCGGCTCAGGGTGACATGAGAGGTGTGCACCATCGCGGCAAGGTCTTCCGCTGGAATGCGCAACGCCGTTCGCGTCTCGCGCAACACCGAGCCGAGTGCCCTGGGGGATTTGATAGGGAGCATGGCAACCTCACTAATCTAAAGAATTCTTTCGATTGTATCTGCCAATAGAAAGAATCCGGCGAAATAGAAAGATTTGTTTCGATTGAAGTTGGGCGGACGGGGCGAACGGATTAATCGAAACATTCGTTTCGATTACATAATGCCGCGCAATTCAGCCGTCATTTCCGCCCTGTGCGGGAAAGGCATTCAGAATCTTTCCGTTCCGGATCAATAGCGAGGCAGCCTCATCCGCCTAGGGAGGCACTGATTTATCCTGAAAACCTCAGTTGGCAGATAAATTTATTACGATTCAATGTGTTGCGAGATATCTGTAGGTGCGAATAAATTCGCACTGAAGTCCTTGATTGTGCGAATAAATTCGCACCTACGAGCACTTCAACTGCGGTTTTTAGGTTTATTCGTCACCCCGGCGAAGGTCGGGGTCCAGGTGGTTGATTCCACTGGATTCCGGCCTTCGCTGGAATGACGGTATTGGAATTAATCAGCGCTTCCCTTGCCTTATTGCGCCTGTTGCCCCGGATTTCCCGTCTGCAACAACGCCAGTGCCTCCGCCCACACCAGCCGGTTGGCGTGGAAACCCGTGATGGCGGCGAGTTGGCGGGTGCGCCAGTCGTCGCGCCGCGCCGGGTCATCGATGCGCGCGTAACACGGCGAGTCTTCACCGAAGTTGTGTTCGATGTTGCCGGCGAATGACTCGAAGTTGGCCAGCGCACTTACCAGTTCGGGGGTTCGATTCCACCAGTGCGAGGTGTCGTGCAGCAGGGTTTTCAGCAGGTCGAGGCGTTCCAGGATGGCGTGTTGCTTGCTGCGGTATTTCTCGCGTATTTCTGCGCGCACCGTATCCAGTGTTTCGACGACGACGGGTTCGGCAAGCTCAACGCCGGGGTAGCCCAGCGCGGTCAATCGCTGCATGGAAAACAGCATGACGTCACCATGAAACTGGCGTTCGAATTCGCCGCACAGGTCTATTACTGGGCAAATCACCGGGCTGGCGGATTGATCCAGCACGCCGGGACGGAATTCGGATTGGCCGGTCGCTTCCAGCGTGCGTTTGTGCAGCATCGGCAGGTTGGCGGAGACGAAGCGCGGGCCGATTTCGGCTTGCAGCAAACGGCCCATGGTCGGGCCGGACATGCGCAGGCGCAGCGGTGCGTAGGGGATGAACCAGCCCAATGCCTCCGGCCGGAACACGTAGTTGCCGGTGTAGACGGTGCGCGCCGGTTGCACGCTTTGCATCACGTCTGCATGGCCGTACCAGGTCACGCGGGTGGGATGTTCGCCGTGGAAGAAGCGGTTCAGGCGGGTCGAGAAGTCGGCGAAACAAACGGCGTTGTCCGGCGTTCCAGGCAATGGACAGCGGTAGTGATATACCTGTTCGGCCGGCTTGAAGCCGAACAGATCGGCCATGTCGTGATATGCCGCATCCTGGGTTTGCCCATGCGCGCCTCCGGCAACGCCAGGCTGCCGATACGCCTGGCCGGGCTCGGCGGCAGCCATTTCTTGCAGGAAGCCGATCACGTCTTCCAGGAAGTTGCCGGCCATCACGGCGGGCGACACCGGCGGGTCGCCGACTACCTTGCCGGTCAGCACCTGGGCGTCGGTGCGGGTAAAGATGGCGTCCAGGTGATAGAGGAAGTTCACCGCGCATACCTCGTTGGCCACCATGCGGCCGCCTTCGGGCGTGGCAACGGGTTTATCAACGGGTTTATCAACGGGTCTGTCAACTTTGACCTTGAATTCCTGGTCGGCGTCGATGGTGTAGAACAACAGCGGTTCGTCAGCCGGCGCTGTTGCCGACAGCTCGGCCAGCTTCAGATAAGCGATGTTGCGCATCATCGCCTGGCCCTTGTGGCTGTAGGCATCGCGGGCGTGGTTGCCGACGATGGCGGTCAGGTCCAGCGCCGCCAGCTTGTCCATCAGCGCGAGTTGCGCAGCAAGGCCGAAATACTCGGTGCTGAGACCGGCGGCATCGAATTCGGCGGCGATGGCGCGGTTCTGCTCGATGCAACCGGTCTCGCTGGAATCGTCGGCCAGCAGCACGGAGACCTTGCGCCAGCGGCCATCGGGCTGGCCGCCCATCTGCCCGCCGTAGCCGTAGGCGCGACAGAGTTGCAGCAGGCTGGCGAGGCAATCTTTCAGATGGATCGGGCTGTCCGCGACCGGGATGACGATGACGAAGTAATGACGCCCGGTTTGCCCCCCCGCTTCACCGCTGGCCTCGATCAACGCCTCCAGCCGCCGCCAGGCCGCCTGATACGACGCCAGCAGGTTTTCATTGAAGCCGCCGTCCCACAGCGCCGCCTCGAAACGCGCAATGGCGGCGTGCTGCGCGGCGATCTGTTCAACCAGGTCAGCGCGCCGACAGGTAGGTTGGGAAGGCATTCTTGTCGAGCAGGATTTCGATCAGATTGATCGCGCCGATCAGGTCGGCTGTCGCGAACAAATTTTCGATGTCGGCTTCGGCCGCGATGCGGTGATGCTGGATGCCGAAGGAACGGGCGAGCAGTTCGAAATCCGGATTCACGAAATCGCAGTCGATGTAGCGCTCGCCGTACAACTGGAACTGGTTCTTGCGGATCAGCCCCATGGTGGCGTTGTTGATCACCACGACGTTGAGCGGGATGCCGTAGTTCACGGCGGTCATCAGCTCCATGCAGCACATCTGAAAGCCGCCGTCGCCGAGGATGGCGAAGGTGGGCGCATCTTTGGCGAAGAAGCGTGCCCCGATCGCCGCCGGAATCGCATGGCCCAACGAGGAAATGCCGGAATTCGGGAAATAGTGATTGGCGTGCGAGACATCGAAAAAGCTCTGCGCGAACACGATGTTGTCGTCGAAGATCAGCGCGTCCTTGGGGAAGCGCGCGGCCAGGCCGCTGAAAAAGGCTTCCATCAGGCGGAATTTGGCGCGCTGTGCGCGGGCTGCCTCGGTCAACGGTTGCGCTTCGAATTCGCGATGGTCGTCCAGCTTGTCGAGGTTGCCATCGGGGTTGCCAGCTAGCGCGCCCGCGGCTGCCAGCGCCGCCAAGAGTTCCGTCAGCACTTCGCGAATGTCGCCGTGGATCGCCACATCCGCTTTGAACACTTTGCCCAACTGGCCGGCATCGCTATCCACCTGCGCCACCTTTTTGCCGGCCAGCAATTTGGCGTCCCACAGATAACTGGTGCGTTCGTTGAAGCCGGCGCCGAGGAAGATCACCAGATCGGCGTGATCGACGATGTAGCGGTAGGCCTGGCCGTTCGAGGTGACGCCCAGGCAGCCGAGCGATAGATCGCCGCCCTCGCTCACCACGCCCTTGGCCTTGAGGCTGGATGCCACCGGAATGTGCAACGTCTCGGACAGCTCCGATACGACGCCGCGCGCGCCCGCCTTGATGCAGCCATAACCGGCCACGATGACCGGATATTTCGCCGCCTGTATCAGCCTGACCAGTTCGGCCAGCGGGCCGGCGGTTTCTGCGTGCTGCGGGGGGTGCGGCTGAATGTGCAGATGATCGAGCACATCCGCATCGACCATTTCCTTCTGCACGTTGTAGGGAATGCTGAGCAACACCGGCCCCGGCTCGCGCGCAAGCAGCGCCCGCGTGGCCTGGTTGAGCACCTGGCCCAGGTAGTCGGTGCGCTCGATCAGCTTGTGATAGCGGGTGATGCCGGCAAACAGCGCGCCCTGATCGATGGCGCCGCCTTCACCGGAGCTTTCCTGCAAACCGCCCTTGCCGAAGATGTAGGTGGAGGTCTCGCCGGTGATGACCAGAACCGGCAGGCGCTCGGCATAGGCGTTGGCAATGCCGGTGACCAGATTGGTCGCGCCCGGCCCGGCGGTGGCGATGCAGGCGGCAACCCGATGCGACACCCGGGCATAGCCGCCCGCCATGAATGCCGCGCCCTGCTCGTGCTTGACCAGCACGCTGTTTACCTTCGAGTCGCGCAACTGGTCGTAGATCGGCAGCACATGCGCGCCGGGCATGCCGAAGATGACTTCGACACCGAGGCGCTCCAGGTAGCGGACGATCAATTCACTGACGGTGATTTTCATGGTGTGGCGAGAGGTGGCAAACGCGGCGCTGCTTGGCGCGCTCTGAATTGGTGCGGCGGAAGGGCGCGATTTGAGCACAAGACGGGGCATGCGGAAACCGTGGGCAGCACCGGGAAATCCGCCCTGATTTCACGGTTATTTCGCAGCCATGAACATTTCGCCCGTGCTTATCGGGTGGTCACACCCACCCACTAGATGTAGTGGCGCGTGATTTCGCGGCAGGGCGCCGTAGGTTGGGCAAAGCGAAGCGTGCCCAACAGCGCGCCGGTTCGTTGGGCACGCTTCGCTTTGCCCAACCTACGTTACTACCGGTAGTGG
>JAUYET010000040.1 GCA_030691265.1 Pseudomonadota bacterium | reverse complement strand
AGAAGCGGGTTTTCTTGTCGAGGCCGAGGATGCGGATGGCTTCGAGGATGCGCAGCGAACCCAAGGCGTCGGAGTTGGCGGTGTATTCGGGCTCTTCGAAACTGACCGCGACGTGGCTCTGGGCGGCGAGGTTGTAGATTTCGTCGGGCTGCACCTGCTGGATGATGCGGATCAGGCTTGAGCTGTCCGTCAGGTCGCCGTGGTGCAGGATGAATTTACGCCCGCTTTCGTGCGGGTCTTGATACAGGTGGTCGATGCGGTCGGTGTTGAACAGGCTGGTGCGGCGTTTGATGCCGTGAACTTCGTAGCCTTTGTCGAGCAGGAATTCGGCCAGGTAGGCGCCGTCCTGGCCGGTGACGCCGGTGATGAGGGCAACTTTTTTCATGCTTTTGGGCACTCCCAGAGTAGGTACAACACAAAGCGCGAATTATGCCGGCTGTTTTTCACATTCGGGACGCATGGCGAGCTTTTTGTGGGGAGCCGCGAATGGCCGATAATCGCACGCTCCGGATGCATCCCGCCCGCAGGCGCGATGGTTCGGCCCGCAAGCGGGTTTCCTGCGGCGGTTGTTTCACGTTAACGGGGATCCGCCCATGCTGCTTGGTTTCGTCATTCTCTATCTGGTCATTTCCATCGGCATCGGCATGGTTGCCGCCACCAAGGTGCACAACGCGCGCGACTACATTTCCGCCGGGCGTTCGCTGCCGCTGGCCATGGTGCTGGCGATGGTGTTCGCGACCTGGTTCGGCGCCGAGACCGTGCTGGGCATTCCTGCCACTTTCCTCCAGGAAGACCTGGGCGGCCTGATTTCCGACCCGTTCGGCGCCTCGCTGTGCCTGGTGCTGTTCGGCCTGTTCTTCGCCCGGAAGCTGTACCGGATGAACCTGGTCACCATCGCGGACTACTACCGGGAGCGTTACGACCGCCGCGTCGAAGTCGTCACCGGCGTCGCCATCGCGCTGTCCTACCTGGGCTGGGTGTCGGCGCAGATCACCGCGCTGGGTCTGGTGTTCAACGTGCTTTCAGACGGCCAGATCACGCAGGCGCAGGGCGTTCTTATCGGCGCGGCGGTGGTGCTGATGTACACGCTGTACGGCGGCATGTGGTCGGTGGCGCTGACCACGTTCTTCCAGATGATCGTCATCGTGCTCGGCCTGTTCTACATCGCCTGGCTGATCTCCGACCTGACCGGCGGCGTCGTACCCGTGCTCGAACACGCGGCGGCCAACGGCAAGTTCCATTTCTGGCCGGAGTTGAACGCGGTGGCCATGGTGGCATTCATTTCCGGCCTGCTGACCATGGGTTTCGGCTCGATTCCGCAGCAGGACGTGTTCCAGCGCGCCAACGCATCGAAGAATGAAAACGTGGCTGTGTGGGGCACGCTGCTGGGCGGCGTCGCGTATTTCCTGTTCGCCGCCGTGCCGCTGTTTCTGGCCTATTCGGCCAATCTGATCGACCCGGCGCTGACCGCGAAATGGCTGGCCGAGGACAGCCAGAAACTGCTGCCGGAACTGGTCAAGGCGCATCTGCCGCTGGCCGCGCAGGTGATTTTTTACGGCGCGCTGCTGTCGGTAATCATGTCCACCGCCTCCGGCACGCTGCTGGCGCCGTCGGTGACGATTTCGGAAAACGTGCTCAAGGGCTTCGTCACCCGCCGCAAGCACCTGTCGGAAAAGAAGCTGCTGCTGATGACGCGCTGGGTGGTGGGTTGTTTCTCCGTGCTGGTCACGCTCTACGCGCTGTGGGCGCTGGGCGAGGCAACCGGCATACACCAGATGGTGGAGAACGCCTACAAGGTGACGCTGGTGGTGGCCTTCGTGCCGCTGGTCGCCGGCTTGTACTGGCCACGCGCCAGCACCCTCGGCGCTTATCTCGCCATCGGCCTGGGGCTGCTGACCTGGGTTCCGCTGGAGATCTGGCTGCCGGATGGAGAGGGCTTCATGCCGCCGCAATTCGCGGGGTTTCTGGCAGCGATTGCCGGCATGTTGATCGGCTCGCTGCTGGGCAAGGCGCCGCACAGGACGAAGACCAGCCACGCGACATGAAATACGCCAATCCGGAAATTTATCGGGCTCACCGGCGCAAGCTGCTCGGCTTCATTGCGATCTACGCCGGCTTCATCCTGCTCGGCAGCCTGTATCCCTTTTCAGGCTGGAGCGGGCTCAATGAGCTTTCGCTGCAATTCCTGACCGCGCCCTGGCCGCGTTACGTCACACGCACCGATCTGGCCACCAATCTGTTGACCTACGCGCCGCTGGGCTATGCCTTTACCTTGTGGTTTTCACTCCCCGGCCACCGCCAGCGCGGCGTGGTACTGGGCGTGATGAGCGGAATTTTGCTGAGCTTTGTCTGCGAGTCCGTGCAACAACTGGTCACCACCCGTATCGCCTCGAATCTCGACCTGCTGGTAAACAGCCTCGGCAGCCTCGTCGGCGCCTTGTCCGCCGTCCACCATAGCCGCTGGATTCGCGCTGGCTCGGCCATGCGGCTCTGGCGACGGCGCTGGTTCCGGGACGGGCTGGGCAGCAGTCTCGGCCTGGCTTTGCTGCTGATCTGGCTGATCAGTCAGTTCGCCCTGGTGCCGCTATCCGGCATCGGCTGGCTGCATCTGCACCTGCGCCCGCTGGATATGCCGCCGGAAAGCCTGACGGGCCTGAATGCCCCCTGGTTGCTCGCCTTGTTCATGGAAATCGCCGCAGTCGGGGCATTTACCACCTGTTTGCTGCGGCCTGGGCGTTACGTCGGGGGACTGGTGCTGCTGATTTTCGTCGCGTTCTTTGCCAAGCTGTTGGTGGCCACCATCCTGCTCAAACTGAGCGTAGTCGGCGGGGTGTTGTCGCTGGAAACCCTGGGCGCCTTTCTGCTCGCCTTCTGGCTGCTGCTGCTGCCCGTGGTTTCCCGCCAGCGTCGCGCGGTGGCGCTGGCCTGCATGGCGGCGATGATCCTGGCTCGCATGGGGCTGGCACAAGACTTCATGCCCAATACCAGTTTTCTTAACATCGTCGGCCTGGCGAAACACCTGGGGGCGATGTGGCCGGTGCTGGGTGTTGCCTGGTTGCTTCTGGAAAGGGGCGTCCTGAAGCCGAAGCCGCAAGCGGGCGCCGGTTAACGGTCCGCCCAGGCGGCGCGCGAAGGTCCAGACAGCGCCGTCACGAAGAGCATCAGGTAGGCGACGAAGATCACGCGCGGCATATCCAGCAAGCCGCCGAACAAACCCACGGCCAGAAAGCTGGCCATGGCGGTGCTCACCGCGAAGCCCCAGGAATCTCCCTGGCGCGCACGATGCACGGCCGCCGTCAGGGTGGCGACCAGAAACCCGGCCAGACCGAGCAGGCCCAATGCCCCTTGATCGAAGTAGATATGCACCCACAGATTTTTGATGTGCCAAGGCAGGTGATTGAAGTCGTAGTACGGGAACCAGCGTTCCATGCCACGCGAGAAATCGCCATTGGCCAACCACTCTCGCCCTTGCGCATCTTTCAGGCTGACGTTGTCGATTTCGACCAGCGTGCCCGGCCCATGCAGATATTCGTAACGACGCCAGTTCATGAATTCCAGCAACAGCGGTTGTCGCCCGGTCCAGCCCCGTTCGCCGAGTGAACCGGTATTGAATTGCCAACTCACCTGCTGCCATTCCCCCCGCGTGTTCTTGAGGTGTTTGTTCAGCTCGCGAAATTCGGCGGGCGTATCCGACTGCTGCAGGATATTGCGTCGATAAAGCATGCCGCGCAGCCATAGGCGCTCGTCGTTTGTGCGCGCATCCAGCGAGAGCGTGAAATCAACCCCGGCAGGTAACGCCACGCGTTGCGTCATGCGCGCATCCTGCCCGCCGCCGAGCACCAGCAGGACATTGCCATCGGCCTCGCGCTTGAACTGGTAGGTGCCGATGTCGTTCTGAAAACCGGACCAGAGGTATTCGGCGGGAAAGCGCCCCACGCCCATCCCGAACAAACGCGTCGGCCAGTTCGCCGGCATGAGATTGATTGCATCGCGCCAGTGGTTTTCCCGCGTGACCATATCGGTCTGGTTGTTTGCCAGGCGTTTTTCCATCCGCGCGCCCAGCAAGGCAGGCGTCACCACGGCGATACATCCCGCCACCAGCATCATGGTTACCGCCACCCCCTTGTAACCGGTCGGCACCGCCAGACGCCGTCCCGCCCAATAACCGCCAGCGCCGACCAGGGCGACCAGGCCCAGCAATATCGCTGCCGGGAAGTCCGGGTCCAGCACGGACTGGGTCATGCCCCAGGCCGCCCCGAGCATCGCCAGCAAAGCGAGCGGAATTCCCAGCAGCCGGTTTTTCTTGACACTGAAAGCGCCGCCCCACAGGCCGCCCGCCCAGCCCAGCAAGCCGATCAACAAGGGGGATAAGCCGACTGGCGTGTAGAGCCAGGTCAATGCAAGCGGGCTCAGCACGCCCAGCAGGGTGAAGAAATCTTGCCGCCGCGCAGTCTGGTGATCGGTGTGCGGGAAGAAATGCAGCCCCGCCGCCATCACCAGGCCGGCAAACAGGCCCAGGTAGGAGGCGCGCGAGAACGTGGTGACAACGGCATAGAGCGCCAGCGCAAACAGCAGCCCGCCCAGCCATACCCAGCGGCGCTGTTTCACCTGAGCGGCGGCGAGCAGGCCGAACGGCCAGGTCATGGCCATGAAACTGTCGATCGCCTCGCCGCCGGTATGCATTTCGGAAAACAGTCCGGTGATGCGGTACTTGGTGCCGAAGTCGAGCAGATGCGCTACCACTGCGGCGACCGAGCCCGACTCGATGGCCGCATTGACGACCCCGCGTTCCCACATGGCCACCAGACCCATCGCCCCGCCCGCCGCTGCAAAACCCCAGGCCAGGGTCAGGCGGGCGCGCGCATGATCATCCCGCAACAGCGCCACCAGGCCGGGCAGCAACAACAGCGCCCAGACAAACCCTTTGGCCAGGCGTATCGCATGCCAGTGGCTGTAATAGGTGGACAACTCGACGACATCGAGCGGTGGCAACGGCCAGAGACCGCGCAGCGTGCTCACCACGTAAGACAGGCCCAGCAAGCCCAGGAAAAACCACTGCGCCTGCGTCAGCCGAATACTCAGCGCATAGCGACCGGTCGCCAGAAACACGCCAAGGGTGACGGCCAGCACCAGGTCATAGTCTTCCAGGTACATGCTGCCGCTCCAGGGCGCCAGGTTGACCAGGGCCAGCCACAGCGGCAGCGCGAACAACAGCAGATGCGGCCGCCAGAGACCCAGAGCCGCATAGGCCAGAAGCCCCAGGCCCAGTTCAAGGCGCGCGACGGGGTAGCTCTGTAGCGCGAAAGCGGCCAATGCCAGACACGGCAAAGCACATAACAAGAGGAGGCTGCGGCCGCGCGTCATGTCCTGGCGGCGCGCTGATGGGCGGTTTTTACCGGCGGGGAAAAAGCGCGCTGGCTCGCTGCGGCCAAAGACATCCCCAGGGCCAGGCCGGGCCAGGCGAAGAGCATGTTGCGGGCTTCCACCCAGCCCCAGCCGGGCAGCAGCCAAAGCATGGGCGACAAGACCAGATAGAACGCCAGCGTCAGCACCTGAATCTCCGCCCTGCGCCAGACCAGCATCAGCACAGCGCCGAGCGGAATGAACGGCATGCTGGCCTTGACCAGGGCATAACTCTGCGCCGCCAGTTCAGTACCGTAGCCGACAAAGGCGAAATTGCCGGGCAACAACGCCAGCCCCAGGACGACGTACAGACACAGTCGCCAAAGCCGTTCGGCAGTCATCAACGACGCAGGTTTATATCTGGCAGCGCGGCGGCGGGTAGCGGGCATGGCGAATGTCATCAATGAGCTGAAGCCGACTTTACCAGCAGGCGCGACGCCGGCGTATAGATGAAAAAAGCCCCATGCACCTGCGTGCATGGGGCCATGCGGTCTGGCGACCGATCAGCTACGTTTGCGACGCGCCAGCGCCAGCCCGGCTAGACCTGCCGCAGCCAGCCAGAGCGCGCCCGGTTCGGGCACGGCATTGGTGTTGAACAGGTAATAGGTGCCGTTAACCGTATTGGCGCCCTCGGTGAAGGTGAAATTACGCGTGCCAACAGCAGGTGTGTTCGAGGCCCAGGTCAGATTCAAATTCGAACTCGAGAAGGTGATGCCATCCGCGCTCGACACCGGTTCATTGAGGGCGTTGGTCTGGATCATGGCGGTATTGACCGTGGCGCCGCTCGTGGTGGGGATTACCACGTCAGCAACTGGCACGCCGGCAGAAATGCAGTTCGCCTGGATTGTCATGCTCAACGTATTGGCGACAGAATCCACCGAACCCGTGGCGCACTTATTGGCGCCGATTACATACGCATTGCCATTTGCATTCTTTAGCCAGACCGCATAGGTAGCTGCCGTTGCACTTCCCGACGCCAGCATGGCAAACGCCGCAATAACACCTAGCTTGTTTTGAATAGTCATCACTCTCTCCATCATCAACCGAACGTAGTGGACATCAAGCAATAATCAAGCCAGCGCCGAATAGCCGCCCTGCGCCTGACATTGGCCCAAACGCTTCGCACCACTGCAACCATAACTGTAAAAAAAACCGACAGCCGGGTTACACAGATGAAATAGTCCGGCGCGCCAATCGCTGCAACACCATGGCCGCGGCCAGCAACAAAAACAGCAATTCCCAATACGCAATGCTCAAAAACGCCGCGCCGACCAGATAGGCGACCAGGGCGGTGAAGATCGCGGCGGCCATGCGCGTCACACTCGGTTCATGGCGGGCGCGATGCCCCCATCCTCCGCGCGCCATCAACACCTGTAACGACCAGAGCGTGCTGCCGATCAAGCCGCCATAGAGCGCCAGTCCGACCAGACCGTGCTCGGCCGCGACCTGCACATAGGCGCTGTGCCAGGCGCGAAACTCGACATCGGGCGGCGCAAACAACACCCAGCTTTCAAAGCCGCTGCCCAGCAGGGGATGGCTCAGCGCGTAATTCCAACCCATGCGCCAGACGATCAAACGGCTTGCGGCGGAACCTTCCAGTTCGGGCGCGCCCAGTGTCTGCATGCGTGCAAACCAGGCATCGGGCAGGCCGATGAATACCAGGCCGATGCCGATCGCCAATAACGGAATGGCCAGCCATTTGCGCCGGCTTTGCCAGACCAGCAATACGGCCACGGCCGCCACGCTCAACAGCCCCCCGCGCGACCACGATGACAGGGCGGAAACGAAGGCCAGAATCACCAGGCCGGCGACAACCCAGCGCCAGGGTTGCCGGCGCAAGCTGTGGTACCACAACGCCAGCAGCGGGATGGACATGGCGGTCGCCACCGCGAATTCGTTATTGCCGCCGTAAGCGCTGCCATCGGGGCCATAAACCCGGTCCTGAAAAGCGTGGATCAGCGCCCAGTAGCCGCCTTTGAGAACAATGGCGGCGATAGCCAGCGCAAGCGTGATCAACAACCAGCGCAGCTTGTCCTGGGTGTCGATCAGCACGCCGATCAGCAGCATGGGGACCAACAACTTGCTCACTTCCAGCAACTTATCGGGCGCCATCGCCGGGTTGATGGCGAAATACGTGGTGAGCGCAAACCAGGCCCAAAGGGCGATCAGCAGCGCCATGCGCCCATCCCAGAACAATCGGGGCCAGGTTCTGGCGCGCGCAAAGTCCCAGGCGCCGGCCAACAGCACATTGCCCAGCAAAGCGGCGTACAGCGGCACGCCGCGCAGGAAATCCACCGCGTAGTTTTGCGGATGCAGAATCCCGACGCACACCACGCCCAGCAGCCCGACCCAGGCCTGCTTCCAGGCAGCCCCGGCCAGCGCCAGCACCATGATCAGCAAAGGCAGATCTCGCAAGTTTTACCTCCGCGCAGCAGATGATCGTGGGGAAATCGGACGCAGACGTTGCCGCTGGGGCAGCGCGACCCGAATCCGCTTGAAAACGATATAGCCCAGTATCCCGCCCAGGCATTCCAGAACCCAATCGGTGGTGTCGGGATGTTTGTCCGGCAGCAGCATCTGGCCGAATTCGACCAGCATCGGCGCACCGATCAGCAGCATGTAGGCTGCAAAAGCGGCATAAATACGCCACAACCAGGGCGTCCCCGCCACAAACCAGGCCAGCAAAGCGCCCAGCGGGGCAAAAAACAGGGTTTTGTGGAACACCTCGGTAATCGCGCGAAATTCAGTGCCGTAGTAATAAGCGACAAACGGTACGCGCGACAAAAAGGTCAGACGCTCGCGTAAATACGCGCTGTCGGTATAAAAATCGAAGGGATACCAGAACACCACGATCAGCGCGCCCAGCCAGGCAAAAGCCCAGGCCAGCGGCCACCAGGAAAATGCGTCATGTATCCGGCGCAGCGACTGGGTGGCGTCCTGTGCAGAAGACGCGCGCTGCATCTGGCCGGCGGACCCGCTGCGTACCGCCAGCCAGACGCCCAAGGCAGCGCCGACCGCGCCGGTGAACAGATCGGTGACATCGCTGCTGCGCGAGTAGACGAACAATTGCAGACCTTCAAGCAGGCAGGCCGCGCCGAAGGTCATTTTCCAGGCCTTGAGGCTGTTGCGTCCCGGCTGCAACCGCCACAGAAAAGCCAGCGGCAGCCAGAGCAAAACGTCCGTCGCCAGTTCGTACAGCGCATAAGCCGGGTCTGCGGGCAAGCCGGCGAAAGGCAGCAGGTTGAGCTTGCCTTCGCGCCACTTGTGAAAAATCTCGACACCGCTGAGCGTCAAATCCAGCGGCAGCACGCCATAGGCGAACACCGCCAACAGGTAGATTCCGGCCAGACGCTGGCTGAATTCACTCGGCGCCCTGGCTTGATGCCAGCCTTGATACCAGCGCACCCAGCGCGGCCCCGCCGCCCACCACGCCGCCACGCCGAGCAGACCGCCCAGGGTTTCCGCCAGCATGTCGTTCTGCGAAACCGTGCGTGGCGGAAAAAACAACTGCGTGAATTCGATCCCGATACACAACATCACCGCCACCGCCACGACAAAAACCGACAGCACGATTCGAGCCGGCAGACCGCGGCCATGGCCAAGCGCCCCGCTCCAGAAAAAGGTCAGCGGGATGAACAACAGCAGATTGGCGACCCAGTCGGCACGCGAGCCTATGCCCAATTGCAGAAATGGCGTCTGCCGAAAGACCGCCACGGCATCGGCCATCGGCATGGGCTTGAAATCGAGCGGCACCAGGCTGCCGTAGATGACGAACGCCAGATAAACCATGCCGACCCAGGCCAGATGCGCGGGACGTGAACGCAAAACAGGGGCCGGCCTCACAAGCCCTTGCCTCATAGCTCTTGCCTCATAGCTCTTGTCTCATAGCCCTTGCCTCATAAGCCCTCGCCGCTGAAACCGGCCTGGTGCAGCCAGGTCTGAAGCGGCGCGGCACCACGCGAGCCGAACGCCCCGACAGAAACGCCTTGACGCGGACGCCCAAAAAAATCGACCTCGAACTCGGGCCAATTCTCGCCCCCGGCTGGCTGCGAGATCGGCTGCGCCGCCAGAGCGCGGCGGGGTGAAAGATCAATCCGCCCCAGTTCGGCGTGCGGCCTGGTCAGAAACCAGCCGGCGCGATCGAACGCGCCGGTCAGATTGCCTTGCTGCTCTCCCCCGCTGATGGGGTGCGGCGAGAACACGACATTGCCGGCCACTACCTGGGTGTAGGGGTTATCTTCCGGCGTCCGCAGCGTAATGCCGTTGCCGGCAGCGACCACCGTGTTGTGCAGCACCCGCACGTCGCGCGGCACGCCGTTGTGCGGTTGAATCCGGATGGCATCCGGCCCCCGGGTGATGAAAACGTTGTTGTAAATCGACAGATGGCCTTCGCCCTGAAACAGCGATTCGCCCGGGTTCTGCCAGAACAGATTGCCATACACCAGGGTGCGATCCTCACTCCCCGGCCCCTGCGGCGGCAGGTCGCCGATCAGAACATTGGGGCGCGCCAAGGGTCCGGGCTGGCCATCGGTTTTGCTGAAGAGGTTGGCGCGAATCCGGGTTGTGTGCGCCTGCCCCGCCTCGGGCAAATCCTCCGGGCGACGCTTCTGATGTTTGATTTGCAGGTTGTAGCCCAGCGTTTCACTGATCCGGTTGCCTTCGATCAGGCCGTTGACGAACGGGTCGGAGCCGTCCGAGTTGCCCAGATACATCCCGGTGCCCACCCGCTCGATGCGGTTGCCGCGAATGACCCAGCCGAACACCGGGCACTTGGTCGAGATGCCCACGTTTTGCTGCGAGGCGGCGTAGTCGTGGATGTGCAGATTTTCCAGCGTCACGAAATGCGCGTAGGCGGCATGGCCTTCCGCCTTGACCGCATCCACCGGCCGGTTGCCGCCATCCAGTTCCAGATTGCGGATATGGAGATGACGCACATCGGTCAGGCTGATCGTATTGGCGCCGGCGCGCGCGATGAAGCGGGCGCGTTGCCCGCTGGCCGGCCCCTCGATGACGACAGGACGCCCGGGCTCGCCATTCAGGCCCTGCAAAGGCAAACCGCGTTGGTACTCGCCCGGGCGCAACAGCAGGCGATCACCGGCGACCAGGCGCGGCAGGAATTCCCGATAATCCTGCGGGCCGGCATGGAAATCGGCGGCATGCGTCGATCCCGCGCAAACGCTCCAGCCGATTAACGCCAGGCCGATCAGGTGGAGAGTTCGGCAAGGCATGGCTTGCTGCTTCCAATCGCCGCCAGAGACAGGCTGTTCTCCAGCCGGCGCACCAGGGCATGCGAACTCTGGCGACTGGAGTTGAGCACGATGTCGGCCGCTTCCATATAGAGGGCATGACGCGCGGCGTAGAGTTCTTTCAGCTTCTTGAGCGGATCATCGGTTTGCAGCAGCGGGCGGTTCTTGTCATGGCGTGTGCGCATGAACAACTCCTGCGGCTGACAACGCAGATACACCACGGTGCCGCGCGCTTTGAGCAGCGTGCGGCTCTCCGGCGCCAGAATCGCGCCGCCGCCGGTGGCCAGAACAACGCCGTGGCGCTGGCTCAATTCGTCGATGACGCAGGCCTCGCGGCGGCGGAATCCGGCCTCGCCTTCGATTTCGAAGATGGTCGGGATGGAAACTCCGCAACGGGCAACGATTTCATGGTCGGAATCGAAAAAGGGGACGCCGTGCTGGCGCGCCAGAATCTTGCCGATGGTGGTCTTGCCGGAGCCCATCAGGCCGACCAGAAAAATGTTGCAACTTGGGATCATGGCGAAATTCTAACCGGGCTTTTTCGGATCAACGCCGCCGGTTGAGCAGGCGCTCCAGCGCCATTTTCAGGTCGCCATCGGGCAGGCTGGTTTCCAGCGCCTTGAACGCATTGATTCCAGCCGCCGGGATGTCATGTTTTTCCGCTGGCGCCGGCACGCTCCAGTCGGCCAGGATCTTGACCTTGATGCTGCCCACCGGCGCATCGGAACAGCTCAATGCACTGGCCACCCCCTTGGCCTGCGCGCGCACCCGGCTGGCAGCGGCGCCATTGGCGCAAAAAATCACCGCGATGTCACCCTGCAAGGCGGCAATCCGACATGCCCGCGCCACCGCCGCCGGCACCACGCCGGCAAAGCGACGGTTGAGGCCGAACAGCCGTTCCGCTTCCGGCAGCGCCACCGCAAACTGGCGCTCCGCCTGCAACAGGCCGCGCACTCGCACAAGTGGAAAGGGGCGCATGGGATAGGGCTTAAGCGGGCTTAAGAAAGGCTGAAACAGCGGCATGGTAGCATTCGAGGCATCCGCTAATTCCGTCCATATCCGTCATTTCCCATGATTTCCAACCTCCTCCAGAAAGTCTTCGGCAGCCGCAATGATCGCTTGCTGAAGCAGTACCGAGGCGCTATCGCCAAGATCAACGCGCTCGAACCCGCCTACCAGAAGCTTTCCGATGCGGAGTTGCGCGCCAAAACCGATGCGTTCAAGACGCGCATCGAGCAAGGCGAAAGCCTCGACGCACTCATGCCGGAGGCGTATGCCGCCGTGCGCGAGGCCGCCGTGCGAGTGCATGGCATGCGCCATTACGATGTGCAGATGATCGGCGGCATGGCGCTGCATCAGGGCAAGATTTCCGAGATGCGCACCGGCGAGGGCAAGACCCTGATGTCCACCCTGCCGGCCTATCTGAATGCGCTCGCCGGCCAGGGCGTGCATGTCATCACCGTCAACGATTACCTGGCCAGCCGCGATGCGGACTGGATGGGCCGCATCTACAACTTCATGGGGCTCAGCGTCGGCTGCAATCTGTCGCAGATGTCGCACGATGAAAAACAGGCTGCCTACGCCGCCGACATCACCTACGGCACCAACAACGAGTTCGGCTTCGACTATCTGCGCGACAACATGGTGTTTCAGCCGTCGCAACGGGTGCAGCGCAAACTGAACTACGCCATCGTCGATGAGGTCGATTCGATCCTGATCGACGAAGCGCGCACGCCGCTGATCATTTCCGGCCAGGCCGACGACAACGTCGCCATGTATCAGCAGATCAACATGGTGCCGCCGCGTCTGACGCGCATGGAACACGAGCCGAAAATCGATGAGCCGCCGCCGCCTGGCGACTATTCGGTGGACGAAAAGGCGCACCAGGTGCTGCTGTCCGAAGCCGGCCACGAAAAGGTGGAAGCCATCCTCATGGAAATCGGCGTGCTCGCCCCCGGCACCAGCCTGTACGACGCGGCCAATATCTCGCTGATGCACCACATCTACGCGGCGCTGCGCGCCCATGTGCTGTATCACAAGGACCAGCATTACGTCGTGCAGAACGGCGAAGTGATCATCGTCGACGAATTCACCGGTCGTTTGATGCAAGGCCGGCGCTGGTCGGACGGACTGCACCAGGCGGTGGAAGCCAAGGAAGGCGCAACCATCCAGCGCGAGAACCAGACCCTGGCCTCGATCACCTTCCAGAACTATTTCCGCATGTACAAGAAGCTGTCCGGCATGACCGGCACGGCGGATACCGAAGCCTACGAATTCCAGCAGATCTACGGCTTGGAGACGGTGATCATCCCGACCAATCAGGCGATGATCCGCATCGACAACTCCGACCGCGTTTATCGCACTGCCGACGAGAAATGGACGGCGGTGATCGAGGACATTCGCGATTGCCACCAGCGTGGTCAACCGGTGCTGGTCGGCACCACGTCGATCGAAGTCAACGAATCCCTGTCCGGCCTTCTGACCAAGGAAAAACTGCCGCATCAGGTGCTCAACGCCAAACAGCATGCGCATGAAGCCCAGGTCATCGCGCAAGCCGGCTTGCCCGGCGGCGTCACCATCGCCACCAACATGGCCGGTCGCGGTACCGACATCGTGCTGGGCGGCAGCATCGCCAAGGAAATCGACGTCATCCAGCAGGATGAAACCCTCAGCGCAGCGGACAAGGCGGAGCGCGTCGCCGCCATCAAGACGGCATGGACGCCGCTGCACGCCGCTGTGATCGCCGCCGGCGGTCTGCACATCATCGGCACCGAGCGGCACGAATCCCGTCGCGTCGATAACCAGTTGCGCGGTCGTTCCGGTCGTCAGGGCGATCCGGGTTCCTCGCGCTTCTATCTGTCGCTGGATGACCCGTTGCTGCGCATCTTCGGCGGCGAGCGCCTGAAGATGATCATGGAAAAGCTGAAGATGCCGGAAGGCGAGGCGATCGAGCATGCCATGGTCAACCGCTCGCTGGAGTCCGCTCAGCGCAAGGTCGAGCAGCGCAACTTCGACGTTCGCAAGCAACTGCTCGAATACGACGACGTCGCCAACGATCAACGTCGCGTCATTTACCAGCAGCGCAACGAACTGCTGGAAACCGACGATGTCGCCGAAGGCATTCTGGCCATGCGCGCCCAGGTGCTGAACGACACCATCAACAACCACATTCATCCCGGCAGCATGGCCGAACAGTGGGACATCACCGGCCTGGAAAACACACTGGCCGGCGAGTTCCTGCTTGAATTCCCGATCCAGCAATGGCTGGCGGCGGATGAGCGCCTCGATGAACAAGGCTTGCGCGAGCGCATCGTGGACAGCGCAAATCAGGCCTATGAAGCCAAAGTGGCCCAGGTCGGCGTCGACAACATGCGCCAGTTCGAGCGTTCCATGTTGCTGCAAAGCCTCGACAGTCATTGGCGCGAGCATCTGGCGGCGATGGACCATCTGCGCCAGGGCATCCATCTGCGTGGCTACGCCGCCAAGAACCCGAAGCAGGAATACAAGCGCGAAGCATTTGAACTGTTCGAGCGCATGCTGGAAACCATCTCGCGCGAAGTCACCCTGGTCACCCTCACGGTGCAGATTCGTAGCGAAGCGGATGTCGAGGCGGTTGAGCCGCAGGAAAATCTCGCCAACGTGCAGTACCAGCATGCCGACTACGATGCTGCGCTCGCCGCCGCCGCTGATTCTGTGGTGACCGCCGCGCAACCTATCGAACGCCAGTTCGCCAAGGTCGGCCGCAACGACCCGTGCCCCTGCGGTTCCGGCAAGAAGTTCAAGCATTGCCACGGCAAGCTGGCCTGAACACAGGGATCGACCATGCCTTATTACGTCTACAAGATCGGTCCGCTGAATATTCTGGCCAAGCAGGGCGTTGTGGAAAGCTTCAAGGAAGCCAAAAACCTGGCCAATGAACAGCGCAAAGGCCTGCTGCCCAACAGCGGACAAAGCGTGAAGATGATCTTCGCCGAGAACGAACTCGCTGCCGAAGACATGCTGTCGCAACCCCGTGAGGCCGAGGTCGGCTCGATCGGCGACGATTACTGACTACTGAGCCGAGCCCCGCGTGTCCGGCTACAACGAGTCCGCCTACAAACAGGCACGCGATACCGCCATTGCGCTGCCCTGCCCGTTTGAACGGGCGCTGTTGTCAGCCTGCGTGTGTTGTTACAAATCAAGAAAACTGCTGCTCGCCGAGCGGGAAGCCATCTCCTGCACCGAGCCGACTGCGAATGGCCTGTGCCTGGATTTTCACGGCGCCCTGCATGCCAACGCCCGCTTCGCGCTGCATATGGACCCGAATCAACCCTGGCCGTTCGGCAAGGAAATCCGCGCGCAATGCGGCGGCATTCTGGGGTTGAAGGCGGTTCTGGGCATGGAAGAAAGCAATGATGAGGGTCGCGACATCGCACTGCTGGTCGCAGCCGGCATGGATCGACATGGCGATATCGCCGCCTTTCCCTACTCGGAGATCATGCGCGCCGTCGTGCATTACGAGCCGCGCAAGCGACGCGACGACAAGTAGGAGGCCCACTCGCGGGCCGAACCACCGCTAGATTCCGCAGTTGGAATGCTCGTAGGTGCGAATTTATTCGCACAGTCAAGGGTTTCGGTGCGAATAAATTCGCACCTACAGATACCGCGCAACAGCTTGAATCGGAATGAATTTCTCTGCCGACTGAGGAATCCAGGTTAATGCACCGGCCCGTGCGTGGGGCCGGACAGCTTGACCAGATCGCCCACCTTCAAATCCAGCAAGGCAGCGGCATTGGCCCGATTTGCGGCGATCTCGATCAAACCGGCGCTGTTCTCGTACCAGAAGACTTCACCCTTGCCGGCCTCGGCAAAAATCCGCCGCCAGGGCAAGGATTTGCCTTTCACCTCCAACTGATTGGCCGCGTCGGCCAGACCGCCGCGGATGCCGGTCCAGGCATTGCCGAAATGGTCGATGTACAGGATGCGTGGCAGATCGGTGGCATCAAACTGAATATTTACCGCGGCTATCAAAGTCAATTTATCAGCCGGGAATTTGCCGGCTGCAATCCAGGCTGCAATCGGCGCGAACAGATCGCGGCCATGAAAAGTGGCGGACAGTTGTTCCGGACGCCAATGAATCTTCCAGATTTTGACCTGCCTGGCACGGGCGACCAGTATGGACAGCAAACCATTGTCCGGCCCGACGAACCAACGCCCATCCGCCTCAACAACCAGCGCTTCGCGTGCCGCACCGACGCCGGGATCGACCACGCAGAAAAACACCGCGCCGGCTGGAAACGAACACGACAGCGCGGCCAGCAACTGCGCGCCGGCATGTGCATTGAAATCCGGCACGGCGTGCAACAGATCGATCACCGCCACACCCGGCGCTTCGCTGGCCATCACGGCCTTGATTTGACCGACGTAAGGGTCGTGCCAACCGTAATCGGTAAACAGCACGAGCAGGGATGGCGTCTGTGCTTGCCTCGGTGCGCCCGCGCTGGCCATTCGATTTATTCTTTATCGCCGCAAGCGCAATCCCCCGCCCTTGGCGTATCGGAGTATTTGTCATCCTCCAGCTTGTCCCGGTTGGCCAGGTACTCGTCGCGCACCTGCTCGGCTTTGATCTTGAGACGTTCCATGCGCGTCTCGTAAGCGCCATCGCGTTCTTCCAGGAAGCGCTCGTTGAACAGAACATGTTTCAGGAAGTTGTAGCCGAAATCCATCAACGCTTCGTCATCGGAGAGCAGGGCGGTCATCGCATCCAGCGGTACATCGTAGGTGCGATTGAACGATTCGCTGGCGATGAAGGCGCGGAAGCGATCGACGTCATAGCTGGCCATGAAGAACAACTGGTTGGAAATTTCCGGCGGCTTGCCGATGCCCGGGCCGGCGGATTTCCGCTTCAGCACCAGTTGCCGCCAGCCGCGTCCCTTTTCGTCGTAGTTATCGACGCCCTGTTCCTGGCGATATTCCTCGATGGTCAGTTGGCGTGGCTCTTGATGACCCAGGCAGTGGGGCTCTTCCACCATGGCGTAGGAGGTACGGTCGGTGATCTCGTTCTGATTACGCATCGACAACAGCGCCACCGGGTAATAGCGGCAGGCAGTGGGACGGTCTTCGTAGACGCCGCAGCCTTCCGGCGTCATGAACTGGCAGGCGGTGCCGTTTTCCACCGGACGCAGCTTCACGCCAGGCATGCCATCCTTGTCCATCTCGAAGGGGACGCTGTATTTCTGCAGGAACTCGCCGGAAGACAGATCGAGCCGGTTCTTCAGACGCAGGATGTCATACGGCGTGAGCTGGATGTCGATATTGGCGCAACAGGCATTCCAGCATTTCACGTCACGATGGCAACGAAACTGAATGACCTTGTCGCCGCTCAGCATGGTGGGTGTGACCGGGCTTTCCTGGAAGGGGGATTGCTTGATCAAATCCTTGAATTGGGTTTCGTCCATGTGAGACCTCTCGATATGCTGGGTGTAAAAGTGAAGTGGCTATGTTGGGATGGAAATGACCATTCGCAAGAGTCATTTTGCGGATGGGCACTCGTCGATGTCTGCACAAATAAAAACCGGGCGCCTTTTGAGCGCCCGGATTCTTCAGCTACAGCACCCGATTAGTGAGGGGCGGCTGCTTTGAACAGCTTGGACTTGTCGATCAGGTCAACGTGGGCGCGTTTGAAGTTCGTCCAGGTCTTCGTGGTCTTGTCATAGATCGAGTTGCCGAAACACTTCCAGTTTTCCTCATCGACGAAGTTCTTGTCGGTGCGGTAGTAGAAGCCGGGGTAACGGCTTTCTTCACGGAACTGGATGTGCTTCATGTGGGCTTCCGCCGTCAGGATACGGTGGTAGTTTTCCCAGGCGCGGAGCAGTTCGTGCAGGTCTTTCGCACGCATCTTCTCGGCGTCTTCCTTCAGCATGTTCAGCTTCTCTTCTGCAATGCCCAACATCTTGTCGTTGGTATTGTAGTAAGTGGCCACGCCGGCAACGTACTCGTCCATGATCTTCTGCAGGCGGAATTGCAGCATCTTGGGCGTGATGTAGTTGGGGTTGACGTCGATCGCGGTGCTGTAGTCCTTGAACTCCAGGTAGGTACGCACCGGCTTGTAGATCTCTTCGACCAGTTGCTCGACAGTGGTGTCCAGCTCGACCTTCAGATCCTTGTTGTCGATGCAATACTTGACCATGGACTTGGCACACATGCGGCCTTCGGCGTGTGAGCCGGAGGAGAACTTGTGGCCGGATGCGCCGACGCCGTCACCAGCAGTGAACAGACCCTTGACGGTGGTCATGCCGCGATAACCCCAACTCCAGCCGGAAGGCAGGTGTGCGGGGATCTTGGCAGCTTCGGCGTGCAGTTCGGTGGTGGGGGCGCCCACGTCGGTCGGGCCGGAAACCCAGATACCGCAGCAACCGGAGTGCGAACCCAGCAGGTAGGGCTCGGTCGGCATCAGCTCGGAGTTCTTCTTCTCGGGCTCGATGTTCTCGCCAACCCAGATACCGCACTGGCCGATACACATGTCCAGGAAGTCTTCCCAGGCTTCGGCTTCCAGGTGCTTCACTTCACGCTCGGACAGGGTCTTGCGCAGGTTGCCCAGTGCAGTCACGGTGTCCATCCAGATCGGACCACGACCTTCCTTCATTTCCTTCAGCATGACGTGGTTACGCAGGCAGGAAGCGGGCACGGCGGCCTGACCGTACGGGGGGTACTGGTCCAGCATGGCCTTGTTCTTGGTCAGGTAGTCTTCGCCATAACCGTTGGTAGCGCGGGCCTTGAACAGCAGGAACCAGGCGCCGACCGGGCCGTAACCGTCTTTGAAACGGCAAGGCACGAAACGGTTTTCCATCATGGTCAACTCAGCGCCGGCTTCAGCAGCCATCGCGTAGGTTGAACCGGCGTTCCACACCGGGTACCAGGCGCGGCCGGTACCTTCACCGACGGAACGCGGACGGAAGATGTTCACGCAACCGCCGGCAGCCAGCAGGATGGCCTTGGCTTTGTAAACGTGCAGCGTGTGGTTACGAGTGGAGAAACCGACAGCACCGGCGATGCGGTTCTTGTCGTTCTTGTCGTTGACCAGCTTGACGATGAAGATGCGCTCTTCAACGCGGTCCATGCCCAGGGCCTTCTTGGCGGCTTCAGCGACGATCCACTTGTAGGATTCGCCGTTGATCATGATCTGCCACTTGCCGGAACGCACGGGCTTGCCGCCTTCCTTCAACGTGGGCAGGCCTTCGCCGATGGCGGCAGCGCCGTCATGACGCTCGCCGTTGGCATCGAGTTTCCAGATGGGCAGGCCCCACTCTTCGAACAGGTGCACGGAATCGTCAACGTTGCGGCCGACGTCATAGGCCAGGTCGTCGCGGGTGATACCCATCAGGTCGTTGGCGACCATACGGGTGTAATCGGCGGGGTCTTGCTCGGTGCCGATGTAGGTGTTGATGGCGGACAGACCTTGAGCCACGGCGCCGGAGCGGTCCAGGGCAGCCTTGTCAACCAGCTTGATCTTGATATCCATGCCGAGCTCAGCCTTGGCGGCATCAGCCCAGCGAATGATTTCGTAAGCGGCGCCGCAGTTGGCCATGCCGCCACCGATCATCAGGACATCGACTTCTTCCTGAATGATCTCGGGATTTCCAAATTCACCAGCCATGTTTATTACCTCTCTATTTAACCGGGATTACTTGCGGATCAGTTCGGCGGGGTTACCTGAACGGTAGCCACCCATCATGCCCATGGTGAAGGAGCCCGTGGACTCGATTTCAGCCAGCGTGGGCATCGGCTTGCCGCCGTAGCAGTCGATGGAACCCTCGGGGGTGGTGCGGATCGGGAACTTGAAGCGCTTCAGCACGCCATTGCGGAACTTGATGGTCCACATGATGGAGTCGGAACCACGCAGGGGCTGCACGGAGCCGCCCAGGGGCACGACGTCGGCATAGTGGC
>JAUYET010000026.1 GCA_030691265.1 Pseudomonadota bacterium | reverse complement strand
AGATGGTGATGCCTGGCGACAACATCAGCATCACGGTGGCGTTGATCGCCCCGATCGCGATGGAAGAAGGTTTGCGCTTCGCCATCCGTGAGGGTGGTCGCACTGTGGGTGCGGGCGTCGTCGCTAAAATCATCGAGTAATCAAGGCCACTATTATGCAAAGCCAAAAAATTAGAATTCGCCTTAAAGCCTACGATTACAAGCTGATCGACCAGTCAGCCATGGAAATTGTTGATACCGCTAAACGTACAGGTGCTGTTGTCAAGGGACCTGTCCCTTTACCTACATCTATTGAGCGTTTTGACATTCTACGTTCCCCTCATGTGAACAAATCATCACGCGACCAGCTTGAAATTCGGACACACAAACGTCTGATGGATATCGTTGATCCGACTGACAAGACCGTAGATGCTTTAATGAAACTTGATCTTCCCGCTGGCGTTGACGTAGAAATCAAGCTACAGTAGTGAATTTTGTAACCGGAGAGATGTTCTCCGAATGTAAATATGCCGGCCAATTGAAGTCGGCACTTATGAAGGAATAACAAAATGAGTTTAGGCCTTGTCGGTCGCAAGATCGGCATGACCCGTATTTTTACTGAGGATGGTGTTTCCATCCCGGTGACGGTGCTGGACGTGTCGAATAATCGCGTCAGCCAAGTGAAGGAGACCGCTACGGATGGCTATACGGCTCTCCAGGTCGCTTTTGGCTCACGCAAACCGAGTCGTATTTCCCAGCCTGTATCTGGTCATCTTGCTAAGGCGGGTGTAGATGCCGCGGCAGGAATGACAGAATTCCGCGTTGGCCCAGAAGTTGTGAGTAATTACCAGCCTGGTGGTGCTGTTTCTGTGGAGATTTTCCGGGCAGGGCAAATGGTTGATGTGTCTGGTATCACGCAAGGTAAGGGCTTTGCGGGCACCATTAAACGTCACCACTTCAAGTCGCAACGTGCTACTCACGGTAACTCTCGTTCGCACAATGTCCCCGGTTCGATTGGTATGGCACAGGACCCCGGCCGAGTTTTTCCTGGAAAGCGTATGTCTGGCCACCTCGGTGCGGTCAAGAGAACTGTTCAGAATCTGGAAATTGTTCGTGTCGATTTGGAGCGTCAATTATTGCTTGTCAAGGGCGCCGTTCCGGGGTCCAGGGGTGGTGATGTGATTGTTCGTCCGGCTGTTAAGGGAGTGGCTTGATGGAGCTCCAACTGATAAATGAACAAGGTCAAAGCGCGGGCGCGGTTACAGCTTCTGATGCATTGTTTGGCCGTGAATACAATGAAGCGCTTGTCCATCAGGTAATTACGGCATTTCTGGCGAACGCCAGAACTGGTGACCGTGCACAGTTGACGCGGGCTGAAGTCAGGCATAGTACGAAAAAGCCTTTCAAGCAAAAGGGCACCGGTCGTGCTCGTGCTGGTATGACGTCTTCTCCAATCTGGAGGGGTGGCGGTCGTGCATTTCCAAACAAGCCGGATGAGAACTTTTCTCAGAAAGTAAATCGGAAGATGTTCCGTGCTGGTATTGCCTCGATTTTTTCAAGGCTTGTCCAGGACGGTCGTTTAACGGTGGTTGAAAGTCTGGGCGTTGATGCGCCGCGCACAAAATTGTTGGCTGAAAAACTCAAAGGACTTGGTATTTCTGACCGAGTTCTGATTATCGATTCCGTTGTGGACGATAACCTTTGGCTGTCTGCTCGAAATATGCATCAGGTACTGGTTCTTGAGCCACATCAGGCTGATCCCGTAAGCCTAGTTCGTTTTGACCGTGTTCTGATGACGCGAGATGCGGTCAAATCTCTTGAGGAGATGTACGCATGAAAACCGTGCCGATGAAAGAGGAGCGCTTGCTTCAGATCATCCTCGCTCCGGTGATCTCCGAAAAGGCGACGATGTTGGCTGACAAGCGAGAACAAGTTATTTTCCGTGTTGCTACAAGTGCAACAAAACCTGAAATAAAAGCTGCTGTTGAATTGCTGTTTAAAGTGCAGGTTAAGGGTGTGACTGTGTCGAATGTCAAGGGTAAGGCCAAAAAATTTGGCCGTTTCATGGGAACACGTTCCAGTTGGAAAAAGGCATTCATTTGCCTGAAGCCGGGCCAGGAACTCAATTTCGCGGCAGGAGAATAAATCATGTTGGTTAAGGTTAAACCGACCTCTGCTGGTCGCCGCGCTGTTGTTAAGGTGGTAACCCCAGGCCTGCATAAAGGCCGGCCAGTTTCAAGTCTGGTGGAAAAGCAGAATCGCAAGGCTGGCAGGAATAATAACGGCCATATTACGACGCGTCACAAAGGTGGTGGTCATAAGCAGCATTACCGTCTTGTCGATTTCAAGCGGAACAAAGACAGCATCGTTGCCAAAGTGGAGCGCATCGAGTACGACCCGAACCGCAGCGCACATCTGGCATTGTTGTGTTATGCAGACGGGGAGCGTCGTTACATCATTGCACCACGTGGTGTGGAAGTTGGCGCATCTTTGTTGAGTGGGGCAGAGGCGCCTATAAAGCCCGGAAATTGTTTGCCTCTTCGCAATATCCCTGTTGGCTCAACGATACACTGCGTTGAAATGCTTCCTGGAAAAGGTGCGCAAATTTCACGTTCAGCTGGCACCAGTGTCCAACTTCTTGCTAGAGAAGGTTCATACGCACAGCTTCGTTTGCGCTCTGGTGAAATTCGTAAAGTCCACATTGATTGCCGTGCAACACTGGGTGAAGTCGGTAACGAAGAGCATAGCCTGCGTTCTTACGGTAAGGCGGGTGCGATGCGCTGGCGAGGTATTCGCCCCACGGTGCGTGGCACTGCCATGAACCCTGTTGATCATCCGCATGGCGGCGGTGAGGGCAGGACAGGTGAGGGGCGTGTGCCGGTTTCCCCATGGGGTCAGCCGACAAAGGGCTACCGTACTCGTAACAATAAACGTACCGACAGCATGATTGTGCGTCGCCGTCACAAAGCGTAAAGGTGACTTGATATGGCTCGTTCTGTAAAAAAAGGCCCCTTCGTTGACGGCCATCTGATTAAGAAGATTCAAACAGCGATTGCTGTTGGCGATAAAAAGCCAATTAAGACTTGGTCGCGTCGTTCTACTGTACTGCCCGATTTTATTGGGCTTACAGTTGCTGTCCATAATGGTAAGCAGCACATACCTGTATACGTGACTGAGAACATGGTAGGTCACAAGCTTGGTGAATTCTCGTTGACGCGTACCTTTAAAGGTCATGCAGCCGACAAGAAAACCAAGAAAAAATAAGGATAGATGTGATGCAAGTTTCAGCGATTTTGCGTGGTACGCGACTTTCCTCTCAAAAGGCACGCCTCGTGGCCGATATGGTCCGTGGTAAACCAGTAGATCAAGCACTCAATATTCTCGCCTTCTCACCGCAAAAGGCCGCATTCACCATTAAAAAGGTGCTTGAGTCGGCAATTGCGAATGCTGAGCATAATGAAGGTGCTGATATTGATGAGTTGAGCGTAAAAACGATTTATGTTGATCAAGGGCCCAGCCTCAAGCGTTTTACAGCACGTGCAAAGGGCCGTGGTAATCGGATTGTTAAACCGACCTGTCACATTGTCGTGACAGTTGGCGACTGAGAGAAGGCAAATGGGACAGAAAATTCATCCGATCGGCTTCCGGCTGAGCGTCAATCGGGGCTGGACATCAAAGTGGTTTGCTAATAGCAAAACATTTGCCACCATGCTTAACGAAGATATTAAGGTGCGCGAGTTTCTCAAGAAAAAACTCTCGCATGCATCAATTAGCAAGATTGTCATTGAGCGTCCTGCTAAAAACGCACGTATTACGTTGTACTCTTCGCGTCCTGGCGTTGTTATTGGCAAAAAAGGCGAAGATATCGAGTCACTGCGTAAGCAACTCAATACATTGATGTCGGTGCCGGTTACATTGAATATTGAGGAAGTCCGCAAGCCAGAAATTGACGCGCAGTTGATATCTGACTCCATTGCTAACCAACTTGAAAAGCGTATCATGTTCCGCCGCGCAATGAAGCGAGCAATGCAAAACGCTATGCGATTTGGCGCTCAAGGGATTAAGATCATGTCTGCAGGCCGTCTTAACGGTGCCGAGATTGCCAGAACAGAATGGTATCGCGAAGGTCGTGTTCCCCTGCATACGCTGCGCGCTGACATTGATTATGGCTTTTCTGAAGCCAGCACCACATATGGTGTGATCGGTATAAAGGTATGGGTTTATAAAGGTGAAAATCTTGGCAATGGTGAAAAGCCTATAGCTGCCCCTGAGCCTGAACGCCGGCCTCGTCGCCCAGCTAACCGTGCAGGGAAGGAGTAATTAATATGCTGCAACCAGCGCGCAGAAAATATCGCAAGGAACAAAAGGGTCGAAACACGGGCTTGGCCACACGTGGCGCAAAAGTTAGCTTTGGTGAGTTTGGCCTCAAGGCTATCGCTCGTGGAAGGATAACGGCCCGCCAGATTGAAGCTGCTCGTCGTGCGATGACACGCCACATCAAGCGTGGCGGACGGATCTGGATCAGGATTTTCCCGGATAAGCCTATCTCACAAAAACCAGCCGAAGTGCGTATGGGTAACGGTAAGGGAAACCCGGAGTATTGGGTTGCTGAAATCCAACCTGGTAAAGTCTTGTATGAGATGGAGGGCGTGACGGAAGAAATTGCACGCGAGGCTTTTCGTCTGGCAGCAGCAAAGCTGCCTCTGGCTACGACCTTCGTGACGCGTCACATTGGGGTTTGATATGAATACATCGGAATTACGTACAAAAGACATGGGCGAACTCAGAAAAGAGCTGAAAGAGTTGTTGCATGCTCAATTCAGTCTTCGTATGCAGTTGTCTACCCAACAAACCAACAAGACGCATGAAATTCGTAAGGTACGTCGTGATATTGCGCGTGTGCGCACCGTCATGCAGCAGGCGAAAATTAAGGTCGTCAACTGAAGAGTATGGTCATGAGCGAACAACAAGTTGAAAAGATAGTACGTGCACTGACAGGTACAGTCGTGAGTGACAAGATGAACAAGACAGTTACCGTCTTGGTAGAGCGTAAGGTCAAGCACCCGCTTTACGGAAAGATCATCAGGCTGTCCAAGAAGTATCACGCTCACGATGAGAGCAATGACTACCACCCAGGAGATATTGTCGTGATTGAGGAGTGTCGTCCTCTGTCCCGCACAAAGACCTGGAATGTGGTTCGTCTGATCCAGCGTGCACAAATGGTATAAGCAATGCTTGCAAGTGAGTCAAGTGTGTAGTAACATACTTGACTCACCGAGGCCTCTACCTCGGTAGTAATAGTACGCCGCCTATGCGGCTCATTTAACCCGAACGGGATCCAATACTGCCTAGATAGCCTGGGTAAGTTGGAGATAAAACATGATCCAAATGCAGTCCAAGTTAGATGTTGCTGACAACACCGGTGCGCGTACCGTTATGTGTATAAAAGTCTTGGGTGGTTCAAAGCGTCGTTACGCCAGTGTCGGTGATGTTATTAAAGTCAGTATTAAGGACGCGGCTCCGCGCGGCCGCGTTAAGAAGGGTGATGTCTATAACGCGGTTGTTGTCAGGACTGCGAAGGGTGTTCGCAGGCCTGATGGTTCGCTTATCAAGTTTGATAACAATGCTGCGGTTTTGCTCAATAATAAACTTGAGCCTATAGGTACGCGTATTTTTGGGCCGGTTACTCGTGAGTTACGTGGTGAGCGTTTCATGAAGATCGTTTCGCTTGCTCCCGAAGTTCTCTAGGAGTCAATGATGCACAAAATTCGCAAGGGTGATGAGGTGGTTGTCCTGACGGGCAGGGATAAGGGTAAGCGTGGGACGGTGCTTCGTATGTTGGAGGGCTGCCTGGTTGTTGATGGGGTTAACCGTGTGCGTAAGGCTGTCAAGCCAAATCCAATGAAGGGATCGGTGGGCGGGTTTATGGATAAGGATATGCCCATCGATATTTCCAATGTTGCGCTATATAACCCGTCAACATCTCGGGGTGATCGCGTTGGTATAAAGTCGCTTGAAGATGGGCGCCAAGTGCGCTTCTTTAGGTCGAATGGTGAAGTGGTTGACGCGTAAGGATTAATGATGGCGCGAATGTATGATTTTTATAAAGACACTGTGACCAAGCAGTTGATAGATCAATTTGGCTACAAGTCAGCAATGCAGGTTCCTCGGATTTCCAAGATTACCCTCAATATGGGGGTGGGCGAGGCTGTTGGTGATAAAAAGGTGATGGATCATGCGGTCTCTGATATGACCAAGATAGCAGGTCAAAAGCCGGTTGTTACCCTGTCACGCAAATCTATTGCTGGCTTCAAGATTCGTGACCATTACCCGGTTGGTTGTATGGTTACGCTTCGTCGCGAGCAAATGTATGAGTTTCTGGATCGTCTGATTACTGTTGCCATACCTCGTATACGTGATTTTCGAGGTGTCGGCGGAAAGGGATTTGATGGCCGTGGCAACTACAATATGGGCGTTAAAGAGCAGATTATTTTTGCTGAAATTGAATACGAAAAGATTGATGTCCTGCGCGGTATGAATATCACGATTACCACGACGGCCAAGACGGATGAAGAAGCGAAAGCTTTGCTGTCTGCGTTTAAGTTTCCTTTTAAGAATTGAGGTTGCGATGGCTAGGCTTTCTGTGATTAATCGTGATGAAAAACGCCGTAAACTGGTAAAAAAGTTTTCCGCTAAGCGGCTTGATCTTAAAAAAACCATTAACGATAGTTCTTTGAGTGATGAGGATAGGGCTTCCGCTCGTGCAGTTCTGCAGGCGCTACCCCGAGATTCTAGCGAATTTAGATTGCGTAATCGCTGTCAGATTACTGGTCGTCCGCGCGGTGTCTTCCGAAAATTCGGACTCTGTCGTAATAAAATCCGAGAATACGCCATGAAAGGCGAAATTCCTGGTGTTGTTAAAGCCAGCTGGTAAGGAATATACGTTATGAGCATGAGTGATCCCATCGCAGATATGTTGACACGGATACGCAACGGTCAAATGATTGATAAAGAAACGGTGCGTATGCCCTCGTCTAAGCTGAAGAGGGCAATTGCACAGGTTTTGCGTGATGAAGGTTATATCGACGGTTACAAGATTCATGATATGAATGGTCGTCCTGAAATTGAAATTGCATTGAAGTATTATGCAGGCAATCCAGTTATTGAAAAGATTGACCGTGTGAGTAAGCCGGGTCTCCGTATTTATAAAGGACGAGACAATTTACCGCGAGTGATGAATGGGTTGGGAGTTGTAATCCTATCTACGTCTCAAGGTGTTATGACTGATCGTAAAGCTCGCTCACTAGGTGTTGGTGGTGAAGTTTTATGCTTGGTAGCGTGAGGTTAAAAAATGTCTCGTGTAGCTAAGAACCCAATTCAGGTTGTAGCCGGGGTTGAAGTTTTGATAGAAGATGGTCAAATTGCTGTAAAGGGCCCCTTGGGTACCTTGACTCAAGCTTTGACGCTAGGTATTTCCGTAGAAAATATTGATGGTTACCTACATATATCCACGACAAATTCCACTCGTGAAACGCACGCGATGTCGGGCACGATGAGGGCTTTATTGTCGAATATGGTTCTTGGGGTAACGAGGGGGTTTGAGCGCAAACTAACCCTTGTTGGCGTGGGTTATAGGGCTCAGGCCCAGGGTGAAAAACTTAATCTGACGTTGGGTTTTTCTCACCCTGTAGAGCACATGATGCCTGTTGGTATCAAGGTCGAAACGCCGACTCAAACTGAGATATTAATTAAAGGCATGGATAAGCAAGTAGTTGGTCAGGTTGCAGCTGATATTCGTTCATATCGTAAGCCTGAGCCTTATAAGGGCAAGGGTGTGCGTTATGCAAATGAAATTGTCGCGCTTAAAGAGACCAAGAAGAAGTAATAGGAGCTAGTGCAATGGAAAAAAAAATACGTCGTTTGCGCAGGGCACGTAAGACTCGTGCAAAGATTGGCGAGCTGGGTGCAATAAGGCTATCTGTCCATCGCACAAATTTACATATATATGCTCAATTGATCGATGCTAGCGGAGGTGCGGTGTTGGCAGCTGCCTCTAGTTTGGAGAAAGATGTTCAGTCTCAACTAAAAACTGGTTCCAATGTGACTGCCGCTAAATTTGTTGGTCAGCGGCTTGCCGAAAAGGCTAAACAGTTGGGGGTGGAAAAGGTTTCATTTGACCGTTCAGGATTTGCTTTTCATGGCCGAGTGAAAGCGCTCGCCGAAGCAGCCCGTGAGCACGGTTTGCAGTTCTAAGCGAGGAATATCATGGCAAGACCTGCACAGCAACAGGAAGAACAAGGCGACGGCTTGAAGGAGAAAATGATCTCCGTGAACCGCGTTACCAAAGTCGTTAAGGGCGGCCGCATTTTAAGCTTTGCCGCACTTACGGTTGTGGGCGATAGTGAAGGTGGTGTTGGTATGGGCAAGGGGAAGTCGCGAGAGGTCCCTGTTGCGGTAACAAAAGCCATGGAAGAGGCGCGCAGGAAAATGGTTAAAGTGTCTCTTAAAAACGGCACATTTCATCACGCTGTGATCGGGAAGCATGGAGCTTCTGTCGTGATCATTCAGCCGGCTTCTGAGGGTACTGGAATTATTGCTGGTGGTGCCATGCGCGCTGTTTTTGAAGTTATGGGTGTGCATAACGTCCTTGCCAAATGCCTGGGTTCTACCAATCCCTACAATGTGGTTCGTGCAACGCTTAATGGGCTTTCGAAAATGTCTACTCCCAGTGAGATTGCTGCCAAGCGTGGCAAGACTGTGGCGGAAATTCTGGAGTAAGCAATGAGCGAAGCTAATCAAAAGATCAAAGTAACTTTAGTTAAAAGTGTGATCGGCACGATTGAAAGACACCGCGCGTGCGTAAGAGGTCTTGGATTGAGGCGCTTGAATCATTCAGTGATCGTCATAGATACGCCTGAAAACCGAGGCATGATCAGTCGTGTTAACTATCTCTTAAAAGCAGAGCCTGTCTGATGAAGCTAAATACAATTACTCCTGCCATTGGTAGTACGCATTCTCATAAAAGGCTTGGCCGTGGTATTGGTTCCGGTCTCGGCAAGACGGGGGGGCGTGGTCATAAAGGTCAGAAATCACGCGCTGGCGGGTTTCACAAAGTGGGTTTTGAGGGTGGCCAGATGCCAATGGCCAGACGCCTTCCAAAGCGCGGATTCGTTTCCCTGTCCCGCATGTACAAAACTGAAGTCAGACTTTCTGATCTCTCGGCTCTTCAGGAACAAACGATTGACCTTCTTGTTCTTAAGCAGGCCGGCCTGATTTCAGAGATGACCAAGTCGGTTAAGGTGATTCTTGCGGGAGAAATTTCTCGTGCGGTCAATATTTCTGGTTTGCTGGTCACAAAGGGTGCAAAGCAAGCTATTGAGGCAGCGGGTGGTAGCGTTGCACCGATTGAAGCATAGGTAATCAAGGCGAACAATTTTGTCTGGCGCTGGCAACCTTCTCAAGATGTCCGGGAAAATGGGTGACCTTAAAAGTCGTCTGCTATTTCTAATTGGTGCACTAATTGTGTTCCGTATAGGGTCATTTATACCTGTACCAGGCATAGACCCTGTAGCTCTTGAGGAATTGTTTAAAAGTCAGCAGGGTGGGATTTTGGGAATGTTCAACATGTTCTCAGGAGGGGCTCTCTCTCGTTTTTCAGTGCTTGCATTGGGGATAATGCCCTACATTTCTGCATCGATCATCATGCAGTTGATGACAGTAGTTTCGCCAACCCTGGAGGCTCTCAAGAAAGAGGGCGAAACAGGGCGCCGCAAGATTACTCAATATACTCGTTATGGTACTGTTATGCTTGCAACGTTCCAGGCAATAGGTATATCTATTGCGCTTGAGAGTCAGGCGGGGCTTGTAGTTGATCCTGGTTTTTTGTTTCGCATAACTTCCGTTGTCTCTTTGGTTGCTGGCACCATGTTCTTGATGTGGCTGGGAGAGCAAATTACGGAACGCGGCTTGGGTAATGGAATTTCAATAATCATTTTTTCAGGCATTGCAGCTGGTTTGCCTCAGGCAATCGGTGGAACTCTGGAATTGACTCGTACAGGCGCTTTTTCGATTCCGCTGGTCTTGATGTTATTTGCGGGAGCTTTGCTTATTACTGCATTGGTTGTTTTTGTTGAGCGCGGGCAAAGGAAAATACTGGTTAATTATGCAAAACGCCAGGTTGGGAACAAGGTATACGGTGGTCAGAGCTCGCATTTGCCGCTCAAGTTAAATATGGCTGGCGTTATCCCACCTATTTTTGCAAGTTCAATTATTTTGTTCCCTGCAACGATTGCGGGGATGTTCGGGGGCAGCGAATCGCTATATTGGCTTAAAGATGTTGGTGCTGCTCTATCCCCTGGTCAGCCAATATATGTAATTCTTTATGCTGCTGCAATTCTGTTTTTTTGTTTCTTTTACACTGCGCTTGTATTCAACCCGCGTGAAACTGCGGATAACTTGAAAAAAAGCGGGGCATTTATCCCGGGTTACCGCCCAGGCGAGCAAACTTCTCGTTTTATCGACAAGGTAATGACCCGCTTGACCTTGATTGGTGCAATTTATATTACGTTGGTATGTCTAATACCTGAGTTTCTTATTGTTAGCTGGAATGTGCCATTCTACTTTGGTGGCACATCGTTGTTGATTATTGTTGTTGTCAGTATGGATTTTATGGCGCAGGTCCAGACTTATGTTATGACGCACCAGTATGAGGGTTTGCTTAAAAAGGCAAATTTCAAGGGTGGTAATTTTATTTCAAGATAGGTGTGTTTGCATAAGAACGTAATTATTTTCCGATATTGTATGTTCGAGTTGAGGTCGGTTTATATAAATCAGGTTCAACTATATGCACCTGTAATGCGTTTTTTAATGTTAGGAGATGAACATGCGTGTTCAAGCCTCAGTCAAGAAAATTTGCCGCAAATGTAAGATCGTGCGTCGAAAAGGTGTTATTCGTGTGATTTGCTCAGAGGCACGCCACAAGCAGCGTCAAGGCTAAAATCTGCTTGTCAGTACGTGTATTTTTACTGTAAAATTTTATGTTTTGTTAGTTGGGGGTAGTGCATGGCGCGGATTGCTGGGGTGAACATCCCAAACCATAAGCACGCCGAAATCGCTCTTATGTCGATTTACGGTATTGGTCGAACTCGTGCTCGAGTTATCTGTCGGGAGTCTAGTGTCGTTCCGTCTGCAAAGATGAAAGACCTGACGGATGCTGATGTCGACAGATTGCGAGAGTGCGTGGCTAAGTTCACGGTTGAAGGTGATCTGCGTCGTGAGATAACCATGAACATCAAGCGCTTGATGGATCTTGGTTGTTACCGTGGGGTTCGCCATCGCAAGGGGTTGCCGCTACGTGGTCAGCGTACACGCACAAATGCTCGCACCCGCAAGGGTCCTCGCAAGCAGATGCAAATTAAGAAGTAATGGGAAAACATAATGGCTAAAGCGGCTGCTGCGCGCGTGCGCAAGAAAGTTAAGAAAAGTGTTGCTGACGGGGTTGCGCATATCCACGCCTCTTTTAACAACACCATAGTGACTATAACTGATCGCCAGGGTAATGCTCTTGCATGGGCTACGGCCGGTGGTGCTGGATTTAAGGGTTCTCGTAAAAGCACCCCATTTGCAGCGCAGGTGGCTGCAGAAAATGCAGGCAAAATGGCATTAGAGTATGGCCTCAAGAATCTTGAGGTTAGGATTAAAGGTCCTGGACCTGGTCGTGATTCGACGGTTCGTGCGCTCAATTCATTGGGTTACAAGATAACAAGCATATCCGATGTGACGCCCGTGCCGCACAACGGCTGTCGGCCGCCCAAAAAGCGCCGCATCTAAGCAACAGGAGATATCAATTGGCCCGTAATCTTGATCCAAAGTGCCGTCAGTGCCGCCGTGAAGGCGAGAAGCTGTTCATCAAAGGTGAGAAGTGCTTCACTGAGAAATGTGCAATTGAGCGCCGCAATCAACCGCCTGGTCAGCATGGTGCAAAGCAGCCGCGCCTCTCTGACTATGGTGTTCATCTGCGTGAAAAGCAAAAGGTGCGCAGAATCTATGGTGTGCTGGAAGCCCAGTTTCGTTTGACCTATAAAGAGGCGGATCGTCGCAAGGGTGTTACTGGTGAGAATCTCCTGCAGATACTTGAATCTCGTCTCGACAGCGTTGCTTTCCGGATGGGGTTTGGTGCTTCTCGCGGCGAGGCGCGTCAAACGGTGCGTCATAACGCCATACTTGTTAATGGTCGTCGTGTGAACATTCCTTCTTATCAAGTTAAGCCCGGTGATGTGGTTGAGGTGGCCGAGAAGGCCAAGTCACACCTGCGTGTCAAGGCTGCCGTCGAAGCTGCACTTGGAAGGGGTTTTCCGGAGTGGGTTGAGGTCGATGCGAAGGGTCTTAAAGGGACTTTCAAAGCTTTGCCGCAGAGGTCAGAGCTACCTGCTTCGATCAACGAATCTCTCGTTGTTGAGCTTTACTCCAAGTAACAGTCTTGTTGACGCTTGCGCGTCAATACAGTGAAGGAATTTCTATGTCAAACACAGGTGAATTGCTTAAACCTCGTATTGTCGAGGTGAATAGCATTTCCCCTCGGCAGGCTCGCATTACGCTTGAGCCTTTCGAGCGTGGTTATGGACACACGCTTGGCAATGCCTTGCGTCGCATTTTGCTGTCATCTATGCAAGGATACGCGCCAACCGAGGTGCGTATATCCGGTGTCGTCCATGAGTATTCTGCCCTGGAAGGCGTGCAGGAAGATGTCGTAGATATTCTGCTGAATCTGAAGGGCTTGGCTGTAAAGCTTAATAGCCGTGATGAGGCATTGCTATCGATCAAGAAATCTGGTGAGGGCACTGTTACTGCGGCGGATATACATGCTGGTCATGATGTCGAGATTCTGAATTCCGATCATGTCATTGCGCATCTGACCAAGGGCGGTAATCTTGAAATGGAAATCAAGATTGAGGGGGGGCGTGGTTATGTTCCTGCTAGCACCCGAGTCCTGAGCGATGAATCCAGGCCGGTTGGCGTTATTCTCATCGATGCACTTTACAGCCCGGTAAAAAAGGTGAGTTTCAGTGTCGAGAGCGCTCGTGTTGAGCAGCGTACTGATCTTGACAAACTTATCCTTGAGGTTGAAACCAATGGCGTTATCGAGCCAGCTGAAGCTGTTCGATATGCTGCCAGGATTTTGATTGAGCAATTGGCTTCGTTTGCTGATCTTCAAGGCGTTTCTCCGTCGTCTGATGTTTCTTCGATGAAGCTTGTTTCAGCACAGTCCTCAATTGATCCAATTTTGCTGCGCCCCGTGGATGAGTTGGAATTGACGGTCCGTTCGGCAAACTGCCTCAAGGCTGAAAACATTTATTACATCGGTGATCTTATCCAGCGCACCGAAACTGAGCTGCTGAAGACGCCCAATTTGGGCCGCAAATCGCTAAACGAAATCAAGGACGTTTTGGCTGCACGTGGTCTGACACTGGGTATGAAACTAGAGAACTGGCCACCTGCGGGCCTTGATAAGCCCTGAACTAGAGGTAATAAAAATGCGCCACCGCCTTTCACATCGCAAACTTAATCGCACCAGCAGCCATCGCCAAGCTCTCTTGCGGAATCTCTCTATTGCGCTACTGACTCATGAAGCTATCAAGACGACCCTTCCTAAGGCTAAGGAATTACGCAAGGTCGTTGAACCCTTGATTACACTTGGCAAAAAACCCAGTCTTGCCAATCGTCGTCTTGCGTTTGATCGACTTCGTGACCGCGACATGGTTGTCAAACTGTTTGATGACCTTGGTCCTCGTTTTATGCAGAGGCCGGGTGGGTATGTACGTATTCTTAAATTCGGCTTTCGCCAGGGTGATAATGCACCAATGGCCTATGTTGAATTAGTTGATCGTGCAGCTGATTCTGCTGATATTGCCGCAGCAGAATAAGAGCTCAGACATAAAAAAAGCCGGCATAGCCGGCTTTTTTTATGGTGTGCCCGGCAGGGCGCACTTGCTGGGAGATGAAACCTCTCTACTCGCCCGACAAGGGCAAGAGTTAGGGAGGCGCTGAACAAATGCATAGGGTGGCGCTTGCCAACAGGCAGCGGCGTGCCGGCACCAAGTTTGCCATGCCAACGTCATGAGAGAGACTAAGGTAATCCTGACATGACACGCATCGATTTCTATCTCAACGCCTCCAGTAAAGCCGAAGTGGTACGTAAACTTGCCAGCAAGGCTTTCCACGCGGAAAAGCGTATTCTGATTTTTACTCGGGATGAGGTCCGTGCCCGAGAGCTGGATGCTTATCTGTGGACATCCCAGCAGTTTTCGTTTCTGCCCCATGTTCTTTGCGGTCATCGATTGGCGGATAAAACACCTGTTTTGATTGGTGATGATCCCGAAAAACTCCTGCGTCCAGATGTGTTGATCAATGTTGCAGCCGAAATACCCGATTGGTTCAGCCGTTTCGATCGTTTGCTTGAGATCGTTACAGAAGATCCGCTGGATAAGGAGGTGGCGCGCAACCGATTCAGGTACTTTAAGGAGAGGGGCTATCCCCTTGAGATTCATGACTTGAAGGCTTCGTAATGCTTGATAGCGACCGGGATATTATTGGCAAGATTGACGCGATGCTGGGGAAGCGCGATGCCGATGTGTTGTCCGATAAAAGCACTTTGAGCGATGATTTCCCCATGTTGACGGAGGTCATAGAAGAGGCGGGCGATGTTGCCTGGAAGGGGGGCGACAGACGGGGCGCCGGCCTGGCAAGCGATGGTCGGCGTTTGTCTGGCCGACGCATCGAGCAACGTCGCCAATCCCATGCGGCCGATTCGAATCTTCCCGTTATCAATGATGAGGTTGAGCGTCTGCTCGCTGCAATGGAACATAGGCTGACAGACCTGTTCATCCGCCAGCAACTGCGAATGGAAGAGGCTTTACGGAAGGTGATTCGGGACGAGTTGGGCGGGGATGAAGACGCCAAGTCATGACGGACTGCCGCATGTCGCCCCTATGATCCTAGAAACCTCAGTTGACCGCTCCTCAACCCTTGAGAGACCGCATGTACCCTACGTTCAGAGCCTTCGGTGACGTTCATCATTTGGGTGAGACCGCTACGCGGCCGATTGCACGGTTTTCGAGCCGTCTGGCTGCGTTGCTCCTCCTTGCGGGAAATGACCCCGCTGCGTCATCGCGCCTTGCCAGCCGACTCGAAAACCGCACACTCGGCCGCGTTCAACTGAGGTTCCTAGGATAATTACGCCCGACTACCCCTTGACGCGGCGCGGCAACGCCCGCGTTTTGTTTTTCTGCCACGCATCTTTTTAGAACCCATAGATACTCAAATCCATCATGGAACTTGCCAAATCCTTTGAGCCCCACGAAATAGAAAAACGCTGGTACGCCTTTTGGGAGGGGGCCAGTTACTTCGGTATGGGGCGACAAGAAGATAAGCCCTTTTATTGCATCATGTTGCCGCCGCCCAACGTCACCGGCACGCTGCATATGGGACATGCATTTCAGCATGGGCTGATGGACGCATTGACGCGTTATCACCGTATGCAGGGCGCCAATACGCTTTGGCAGCCGGGCACTGATCACGCCGGCATCGCTACTCAGATTGTGGTGGAGCGGCAACTCGATGCGCAAAAGATCAGCCGGCACGAACTGGGGCGCGATAAATTCCTGGAGAAAGTCTGGGAATGGAAGGCGCAATCCGGTTCTACCATCACGCGTCAGATGCGCCGACTCGGCACCTCGCCGGACTGGTCGCGCGAGCGATTTACTATGGATGCCGGGCTATCCACTGCGGTGACTGAAGTTTTTGTGCGGCTGTACAACGAGGGCTTGATTTATCGCGGCAAGCGTCTCGTCAATTGGGATCCCGTGTTGCAAACCGCTGTGTCGGATCTGGAAGTGGTCAGCACCGAAGAAGACGGTTTCATCTGGGAAATCAACTACCCGATGGAAGACGAGAGTGGGCAAGTAAGCGGCTTTCTGACGGTCGCCACGACCCGTCCAGAAACGTTATTGGGCGATACGGCTGTGGCGGTCAATCCTGAGGATGAGCGTTATCGGCATCTGGTCGGCAAGCACGTGCGCTTGCCGGTGGCGGAACGCACTATCCCGATCATCGCCGACGACTATGTGGATAAGGCGTTTGGTACGGGCGTGGTCAAAATCACGCCGGCGCACGACTTCAACGACTGGCAAGTCGGTCAGCGCCACAAGCTGGTTGCCATCAGTGTGTTGACGCTGGATGCCAAGATCAACGAATTCGGGCCGACCGAATATCAAGGGCTGGATCGCTACGTCGCCCGCCAGAAGATACTCGATGAACTGCAAGCAAAGGGGCTGCTGGTCTCCGCCAAGCCGCATAAGTTGATGATTCCGCGCGGCGACCGCACCCATGCGGTCATCGAGCCCATGCTGACCGATCAGTGGTTCATGAGCATGGAAGGGCTGGCCAAGCAGGCGCTCAACGTTGTCGATACGGGTGAACTGCGCTTTGTGCCGGAGAACTGGACCACCACCTATCGCCAATGGCTGGAAAACATCCAGGACTGGTGTGTCTCGCGCCAGCTCTGGTGGGGGCATCGCATTCCCGCCTGGTACGACGCCGACGGCAACGTTTATGTTGCGCGCGATGAGGCTGAAGCAAGCAGGCAGGCTGCCGGCCGGGAGATATTCCGCGACGAGGACGTGCTCGATACCTGGTTTTCGTCAGCTTTGTGGCCGTTTTCCACGCTCGGCTGGCCCGAGGACACCTGGGAGTTGAAGCGCTATTTGCCCACTTCCGTCCTGGTTACCGGCTTCGACATCATCTTTTTCTGGGTGGCGCGCATGGTCATGATGACCTTGCATTTCACCGGCAAAGTGCCATTCCGCGATGTCTACGTCACCGGTCTGGTGCGCGACGCGCATGGCAACAAGATGTCCAAATCGAAGGGCAATGTGCTCGATCCCATCGATTTGATCGACGGCATCAGCCTGGATGAACTGGCCGCCAAACGCACCACCGGCCTGATGAACCCGAAGCAGGCGCAGGCCATCGAGAAGGCGACGCGCAAGGAATTCGCCGACGGCATCGCCAGTTTCGGCACCGACGCGCTGCGCTTCACCTTTGCCAGCCTGGCCACGCATGGCCGCGATATCAAGTTCGACATGGCGCGCTGCGAGGGCTACCGGAACTTCTGCAACAAGTTGTGGAATGCCAGTCGCTTCGTGCTGATGAATTGCGAGGGCCACGACACCGGCGTCGATGAAGCGCTGCCGCTGGAATTCAGCTTCGCCGATCGCTGGATATTGGGACGTCTGGAACAGGCGGTCGGCGAAGTTCGTGCCGGTTTTGACCAGTACCGTTTCGACATGGCCGCCCGCTCCATCTACGAATTCGTCTGGGACGAATACTGCGACTGGTATCTCGAACTGGCCAAGGTGCAGATCGCCCAGGGTGGCGAAGCGGCCCAGCGCGCCACCCGCCGCACGCTGGTTCGGGTTTTGGAAACGTTGCTGCGTCTGGCGCATCCGGTCATTCCCTTCATCACCGAAGAACTCTGGCAGGCGGTTGCACCTCTCGCCAACGCCAAAGGTGACAGCATCATGCTGGCGGCCTATCCCGAGTCCGATCCGGGCCGGGTGGATGCTGCTGCGCTCGCCGCCGCGTTCACCGAAATGGCCCGCCTGAAAGACCTGATCAACGCGACCCGTAACCTGCGCGGCGAAATGAATCTTTCCCCGGCATTGAAAGTGCCGCTCTTCGTGGAAGGAGACGCAGAGCGCGCAACGGTTTATGCGCCGTACATGAAGTCACTTGGCCGCTTGTCCGAAGTGCAGGTCGTCAGTGCATTGCCGGAAGGCGATGCACCGGTCGCCATCGTGGGCGATTGGCGGATCATGTTGCACATCGAAATTGACCGGGAAGCCGAAATCGCTCGCCTGGACAAGGAGATCGCCCGACTGAGCGGTGAAATCGGCAAGGCCCGGGTCAAACTGGGTAACGCCAGCTTTGTCGACAAGGCGCCGGCTGCCGTGGTCGAACAGGAACAAAAGCGACTGGCCGATTTCATCGATACGCTGGAAAAAGTCCAGGCGCAGCGCGTGCGTTTTGGTTGACCTTCCCACCGAGGTCGGACTCAAGCGTAAAACCTTCAGCCAGCCTCGGATTTACCCAGTCTATTCGTTCATAAGAACTTTCGATTAAGCCGATATCGCGGCGGCATCGTCTTTGCGGGTAACATTCGCGCCTATTTGTCGGGCGGCTCGAAGTGCCCGAATTCGCAATAATTCCCTGAAGTCTTCACCCCATCGGAGGCGATACATGACGTCTGTAGTGGCGACCAACCAGACCATTCTGGTCGTGGGCGGCGGCATTTCCGGCATGACCGCGGCACTTGAAGCCGCTGAAACCGGAAAGCAAGTCGTGCTGGTGGAGAAGAACCCGTACCTGGGCGGTCGTACCGTTCAGCTCTACCGGTACTTCCCCAAGATGTGCCATCCCACTTGCGGGCTGGAAATCAACCTGCGCCGGCTCAAAGCCAATCCGCGTATTCAAGTGCTGACCATGGCGGAAGTCACCGGCATCAGCGGCGACAAGGGCGCGTACAGCGTCTCCGTCAAGTTGAAGCCGCGCTACGTCAATGACAACTGCACGGCTTGCGGCGAATGCGGCAAGGCGGTGAAGACCGAAATCGACGACGCGTTCAACTACAACCTGGGCAAGATCAAGGCGGCCTACCTGCCGTCGAGCATGGCTTATCCCCAGCGTTATGTGATTGATGCCGCCATCGTCGGCACGTCGGATGGCGAGGTGGCCAAGGCGGCCTGCAAATACAACGCGGTCGAACTGGACATGCAGGAAGAAGTCGTCACGCTGAACGCCGGCGCCATCGTCTGGGCTACTGGTTGGCAGCCTTACGATGCGACCAAGATCGTTTACTACGGCTATGGTCGTTTCCCGAACGTCATCTCCAACGTCGAATTCGAGCGCCTGGCCGATCCGCACGGCCCCACCGGCGGCAAGATTCTGCGTCCGTCTGACGGCAAGGAGGCCAAGAACGTCGCCTTCATCCAGTGCGCCGGTTCGCGCGATGAAAACCATCTGCGCCACTGTTCGCGCTTCTGCTGCATGGCCTCGCTGAAGCAGACCCATTACGTGCAGGAAGCCTTTGGCGACGCGGGTAAATCCACCATCTATTACATCGACATTCGCGCGATCGACCGTTTTGAAGACTTCTATCAGAACGTCAAGTCCAATCCGAACGTGAATTTCGTCAAGTCCAAGGTGGCCCGCATTACCGAAGACAAAGAGGGCAACCCGATCTGCAACGGCGTCAACGTCGAGGGTTACAAGCGCTACGCCACCGCCCACGATCTGGTCGTGCTGGCTGTGGGCATGGAGCCCTCCGTCAAAGGCATGGATATTCCCGCCGAAGTGATGTCCGATTCCTCCGGCTTCATCATGGCGGACCCGGCCAACGCCGGCATCTTCGGCGCCGGTTGCGCCACCAACGCGCTGGATGTGAACCGCGCCGTGCAAAGCGCTACCGCTGCCGCACTGCGGGCCATTCAGGTCGTCAACAAAGTCGCCCGCGCGGAGGCTTGAGAAAAATGGCTGAAACGAAAACTGCTGCATATATCTGCAAGGGCTGTGAGATCGGGACTCGTCTCGATACCGCCGCTCTGGTCAAGGCTGCCACCAAATCCGGCAAGATGAATCTCGTGCGCGAGCACGACTTCCTCTGCTCCGCCGAAGGCGTGGCGATGATCAAGAACGACATCGACAACGAAGGCGTCACCCACGCCGCCCTGTGCGCATGCTCGCGCCGGGCCAAGACCGAAGCATTCAACTTCCCCACCATCGCGATGTCTCGCGGCAATCTGCGCGAAGGCGTGATCTGGATTCGTCCCGATACCGACGAAGCGCGCGAGACCACGCAGGAAATGGCGGAAGACTACGTGCGCATGGCTTGCGCCGAAGTCAAGGCGATGACGGTGCCGCCGGGCAACCAGAAGACCGGCTCGGTGAAAACCTTGCTGGTGGTCGGTGGCGGCATGTCCGGCATGACCTCCGCGCTGGAATCTTCCAAGGCCGGCTACAAGGTCGTCCTGGTCGAGAAGTCCGGCGCGCTCGGCGGCTGGGCCGCCAAGCTGCACAAGCGCGTGCCGACGCGCGAGCCGTTCAAGGCGCCGGAAGATAATGGCGTCGCCGACATGGCCGCGCGTATCGAGGCCGACTCCAACATCAAGGTCTACCTGAACGCCACCATCGCCAAGACCGATGGCGCACCGGGCCGCTTCAAGGTCGAGATCGCCGTGGAATCCGGCGCCATCGCGCAGGAAGACATCGGCGCCATCATTCAGGCGACCGGCTTCACCCTTTACGATGCCAACAAGCTGCCCGAGTTTGCTTACGGCAAGACGCCCAACGTGGTCGATCAGGCCGGTCTGGAAGCGCTGGCGAAAGCCGCCGCTGCCGAAGGCAAGCCGATCTGCCGGCCCAGTGACGGCCAGCCGGTCAAATCCGTGGTGTTCGTCCAGTGCGTCGGTCAGCGCGACGCCAGCGGCACGCACTTGCAGTACTGCTCCGGCTTCTGCTGCAACACCAGCATCAAGCAGGCGATGTACTTCAAGGACAGCAACCCGGATATCGATACCGTGGTGCTGTTCACCGATCTGCGCACCCCGGGTAACGGCGAAGACTTCTATCGCGCCGCGCAGAACAAGGGTGTCATCTTCTCCAAGGGCGTGGTCTCGCAAGTGACCCCCAACGGCAATAGCTGCACGGTCAAATTCAAGGATCTGATCCTGAACGAAGACACCGAAGCGCAGGCCGATCTGGTGGTGCTGGCAACCGGCATGGTGCCGGTGTCCGGCGTCAACATCGATGCAGTGGCGGCCGCGCCGGCCGAGGCTGAAGCCGCGGTCGAAGGCGAAGCGCCGAAGGAAGTGATTGCCACCATCGCGCCTGAATCCATCCTCAACCTGACCTATCGTCAGGGTCCGGACATGCCGCAGTTCAAGCATGGCTTCACCGATTCGCACTTCATCTGCTTCCCGTACGAAACCCGCCGTACCGGCATCTACACCGCCGGCCCGGTGCGTCGTCCGATGGACATCCTGCAAGCGCAGGAAGACGCCACCGGCGCCGCGATGAAGGCGATTCAGGCGATGGAAAACGCCGGTCTCGGCAAAGCCGCCCACCCGCGCGCCGGCGATCTGTCGTTCCCGACCGTGCGTCTGGAAGGCTGCACCCAGTGCAAACGCTGCACCGTGGAATGCCCGTTCGGCGCCATCGACGAAGACGAGAAACGCTTCCCGCTGTTCAACGAATCGCGCTGCCGCCGTTGCGGTACCTGTATGGGCGCCTGCCCGGTGCGCGTGATCTCGTTCGAGAACTACTCGGTCAACACCGTCGGCGCGCAGATCAAGGCCGTCGATGTGCCGGACGAGTTCTCCCAGAAGCCGCGCATCCTGATTCTGGCCTGCGAGAACGATGCCTATCCGGCATTGGACATGGCCGGCATGAACCGCCACGACTACGACCCCTATGTGCGCGTCATCCCGATTCGTTGCCTGGGTTCGGTCAATACCATCTGGATCACCGACGCGCTCAACGGCGGTTACGACGGCGTCATGCTGATGGGTTGCAAGCACGGCGAGGATTACCAGTGCCACTTCGTGAAGGGTTCTGAACTTGGGCGTTACCGCATGTCGAAAGTCGGCGACACGCTCAAGGGCATGAATCTGGAGACGGACCGGGTCAGGGATCTGGAAGTCGCCATCACCGACATGGCCACCTTGCCGCAGAAGATCAATGAGTACGCCGCCTTGATCAAGTCCTTCCCCCCGTCCCCGTTCAAGGGCTTCTAGGAGATAGTCATGGGCGCCAACAACGTAAATGATGTGAATACGCAAATGGCCGAGCGCTACAAAAACAATTTCCTGAAGGAGATTGAAGAGCAGGCCGAGATGGGCGACTGGGTCAAGATGTGCATGCAGTGCGGCCTCTGTTCCGGCTCCTGCCCGACCAGTTTCCAGGCTGGCTGGGACCACCCGCCGCAGGAATTGTTCATGATGATCCGCGCCGGCAAACGTGACGAAGTGCTGTCCTCATCGTCGATGTGGATGTGCACCTCCTGCTACAACTGCTACGTGCGCTGCCCGCGCAAGGTGCCGGTCACCCACGTCATGCACGGTATCGCCGAATACGCCTACCGCATCGGCCGCGCGCCGAAGAATCAGCCGACTCAGCATCTGTCCAAGACCTTCTGGGACAACTGCACCAAGTACGGCCGCGTCAACGAGGTCAAGCTGACGCAGTCGCTGTACTTCAAGGACGGCATCGGTTCCGGCATCAAGAAGGCGATGGAAATGCAGAGCGTGGCTTTGGGTCTGGTCAAGTCCGGGCGCCTGAATCCGATGGAAGCCATCGGCGGCGGCCACAAGTGCAAGGACCTCAAGGGCATCCACGCCATGCTGGCCAAGGCAAAAGAGCTCGAAGCTCAACGCAAGGCAGCTAAAGCAACGGCCGCCGGCTAAGGAGAGATAGAAGATGGCACGCAAGGAATACGCTTTCTACCCCGGTTGTTCGTCCCAGAAGGGCGCATCGGCCTCCAACTACCTGGTGTCGGTCGAGTCCATGTGCAAGACGCTCGACATCAAGATGACCGAGATCCCGGACTGGAACTGCTGCGGCGCTTCCGTCAGTTACGCTGAATCCGGTGAGTTGCCGCGCATCGTCATGAATGCGCGCAACTTCGCGCTGGCCGAAACCAATCTGCCCGGCCAGGACATCGTCGCAACCTGCGCTGCCTGCTGGTTGGGGTCGCGCGAATCGAAAGAGCGTCTGGAGCACAACTCCGGACTGATGGCCGATACGCAAACTGCGCTGAAAGAAGCCGGCCTGCAGATCAAGGTCATCCCGGAAGTACGCCACATGGTCGAAGTGCTGATCGAAGACCTGGGTTATGCCGAGTTGGCAAAACCCGTGAAGAAACCGTTGCATGGCATGAAGTTCGCCGGCTACGTCGGTTGCCAGACCAACCGGCCGTTCGGCATCGCCGGCGAGTCGTTCGAGAACCCCATGTATCTCGACAAGTTGATCGAAACGGTCGGCGGCGAAGCGGTGAAATACGATCAGAAGGTCACCTGCTGCGGCGGCGCTCTGGCGTTCTCCGAACCGGAAAAGGCGCAGGGGCAGATCAAGGACATCATCGAAGCGGCCTACGACGGCGGCGCAGAAATGATCGTCACGCCATGCCCGCTGTGCCAGGCCAACGTCGAGGTCTATCAGGGCCAGATCAACAAAAAATATGGCACCAAGTTCGACATCCCGGTGCTGTATTACTCGCAGTTGATGACCCTGGCCTACGGTGGTAGCGCCAAGGAAGCCGGACTCAAGGGCAACGTGGTGCGGGCGAGAAAGCTGGAAGAGTTCGCGGCGAAGTAAGGCTGCGGGCAAGGGTGGGTGGGTGAAGCGCAGCCCACGGATAAACGACAGGGGCCGCGCGCCCCTGTTTTTCTGCGCGCCCGACTGAGTGCATGCACTCCCGGCCCTGCAAGCGGACGGTGCCCGGCCCACGGTAAATTTGTTCTCACTCTAACCCGTTGAATTTCCGTCATTCCCGCGTAGGCGGGAATCCAGTTCGTTTATCAAATTAGGTTTTTTAACTCCCTTGATCAGATGGATGAATCTGGATTCCCGCCTGCGCGGGAATGACGGTGGATGGTGAGAACAAATTTACCGTGGCGCCCGGCCGCTGCCCGGTTGACCTGATTCCGCTTATCCATTATTGATAAGGGCATCTAGCCGTCCTGAGGAAGCAGCCATGCCATCCAGCTATGTCGTCGGAGAACACTTCGAACATTTCATCCATGCCCAGGTCGAGAGCGGGCGTTACGCCGGCGCCAGCGAGGTGGTTCGCGAGGCCCTGCGTCTGATGGAGGATCAGGAAAGGCTGCGCGAGCTGCACATCGCCGAGCTGCGCCGCCAGGTCCAGGAGGGCATGAATAGCGGTCCAGGCATACCGGCTGAGGAGGTGTTCGCGCGCCTGGAGGCAAAGTACGAGACCATGGTCGAACAGCGTGAATCCGCGTGACGCGCTGCGTCTTTACCCGGCTGGCGGATCGAGACCTGGAAGAGATCGGTGACTACATCGCACGCGACAACCCCGTGCGTGCCGTAAGTTTCATTCGGGAACTGCGCACCCGCTGTGAGCGCCTCACCGACCAACCCCTCACCGCCCCGCTCAGACCGGAGTTTGGTGAGGGTGTGCATATGCTGCCTTTCGGGCGCTACCTGATCTTCTACACCGTGAGTGACAACAGCATCCGCGTCGAGCGGGTGCTGCACAGCGCACGGAATCTCTCCGACCTGTGAGAGCGGCGGAAGGGGCCGAATCATCTGGCTGGCTGCCGATGCCACAGACACCTGTCCTTGGAGGAGTCCATCGCATTCCGAGATCGCGGATGTGCTGGGTTTCCGCAAGGCTTCAACCCAGTCCACCCGAGTTCGACAGTTAATCCGATAACTCATTGATTCCGTTTAACACGAAATCAAAATGCAACCCTACAAAAGCGTCAATTGCTGCGAAGCGACCGGTTTTTTCACCCGCAGGGCATGGAGAACCTCATTCTGTTCATCGTTGATGGAAGATACCCCCGTCACCGGTTGGGCGCCGTTGAGTCGGATGCGGTGATGCTGGATGCGGCGCAATTGCTCCAGCGCGCGTTCCGGCGTCAGGTTTGTATGCGCGGCGCGCAGCCGGGTACGCATGACCCGGTGCAGAATCAGTGCCATGAAACAGATCGAAGCGTGCGCCCGAATCCGCTCCGGCAGCCGGTGATACACCGGGCCGATCTCGATCTCCGATTTGAGCACCTTGAAGCCGCGTTCGATGTCGGCGAGCGACTTGTAACGCGTGACGATGTCCGCAGGCGTCAGCCCCTGCACATTGGTGACCAGCAACAGTTTGCCGTCCATCATCTCGGCCAATTTGCGGGCATCGGCGTCGATGTCATAGCTGAACAACTGCGCAGCCAGATCCACCTTGATGATCTTCGACAGATGCGCCTCGCTCACCGCATGGTAGAAGCGCGCTTTGGCGCCACTGTCGGAGAGCTTGCGACCTCGGTTTTTGACACCCTCGTCCTGGTCGACGAGTTTGCCAGCCCACTGTTCGCCTTGCGCGATCAGCGCATCGATGCGCTCAGATCGCCGTTGCGTCTGAATGGCCGCCGTCGCCGGATCATGGGCTGCGACCAGGCGCAAATCGTTCCAGGCCAACTCGCCGATGACCTCCTCGGCGGCCGCTGCACAGCGGGTGCGATGGAAATCGCCGAGCAGATCGACGAAGTCGTGATAGCGCCGACCGGGCACGGCGATGATGAATTCGAGCGGTTGGCCGCTGCTGAGCTTGATCGCTTGCAGGGATTCCAGATTGTCCAGGCTGAGCAATCCGCGATCAGCGATGAGAATCAGCCGGCGCACGGAGGGGAAGCGCGCCAGTACCGTCGTGAGGGTGGGCAACAGCGTCTTGGTTTCGGATGCATTGCCGTCGAACACCTCGTGGTAGATCGGCAAGCCTTCGGCGGTCTGCACGACGCCGAGCATGAACTGGCGGGCGATCAAGCCTTCCTTGGCCAGACCATGCTTGCGCACATCTTTGTCGACCGTCGCCAGTCCTTCACTGCGGATCGTGGTCAGGTCGTAGAAGACGACAGACAGATCCTGGTCGATCAACGGGCGCAACAGCCCGGCGACCACAGTATCGACTTCGGTCTGGTGATCCATCAGCGCGTCCATGCTGCGCAACAACTGCTGGTGCGTAATCACCTTCAGATCGACTTCGGGCAAAGCCACCGTCTCCAGCCAACGCAATACACCGAGTTTGGAATCGGGATCGCACAGGCGGTTGAGCACCATGACCCGAATCAGGGCTTCGATGTCGGTGGTATGCCGCGTTTTGCGAAATACGCGGCGCAGTTCGCCAAAGCCGAGTTCCTTCCACAACTCGGTCAGCATCCAGACGTCGCCCAGTGCGCGCGCCGATTCGAACGAGATCGACGGCATCGGCGGTGCATCGCCCAACGGTTCACGCCCAGCGACTTTGAGCAAGCCGCTGATGACGGAATCCAGTTCGCCACCGATCTGCTCGAGCCGGCCGAGGGTGGCGACAGTGCGCTTCTTGACCCGACCGGCATCGTCCCGATAGGACTCGACGAGTTGGACGTAGCGGCGCTTTCCGGAGGTGGTGATCTTGACAAACATGCCGCCACTTTATCAGCGGTTTATGCCAAGTCAATAAAAGCGATTATTACCTATTACGTGCCACCACACGTGTTTTTGAAATTAGCGGCAGAACCCCGCGTGAATGCTGGGGTCGTGCGTGAAAAACACGGATTTTTGCTGGTGAACTGTCGAACCCCGGAGTCCACGGCCCTGGCTACAGGCTTGCGAAAGCAAGGTCCAGCAGCCGGCCGGCGGCCTCGTCCAGTTTGGTTTCGCCGAAACCGTAGATGCCGCCGCGTTTCCATTCGCCGGTGCCGCTCCAGGTCACTTCGCCGGTTCGGACATCGACCAGCATGGTATCGACGGAGGCGCCGAAGCCCCGGGTGATGATGATGTCCATCTTTTCCGCTTTCAGTCGCGTGAACAGCAGGTAATCACTGCCCAAACCCTTTGCCATGGCCTGGATCTGTTTTCTGTCCAGCACGCCGGTGTTGTCATAAGTGGCGATGAATTGCTCGTAGGCGGGCAACAGATTCTTCTGGTTGAGTTCCTCGGCCACCGTGGCTACATCCAGTACCGTGGAATTGGGCAGCCTGGCCTTGGTAACTTGTCCCAGGCGCTTGTTGACCTCCTGCCGCAATCCCTGGACGGAGTCGGTGGCGAGCGCGGTCTGGATCTTGACCGGCAGGGCGGCGATCTTCTTGCCGTTGAATACCTGCTTGTCGGAGAAGTTCTTCACGACGGTATCGCCGCGTTGCACGGTCATGCAGCCGGTCTGGGGCGCGAGCACCAGAAAGACGGAGGCGGAAACGATCAGGGTTCGGAGTAGGGAGTTGCTTTTCATCTCAATTTCCTTTCAGGGTGACTACACAGAAGCGGCTTGCCTCGGTTTGAATTCGATTGACTACTGGTTGAATGGAACGCTGGCTGGGTCGCTGATATTCCTGAAGGTGGTCGTCTTGTTCAGGATGCCGGTTCGGCTGTCCAGTTCGAAGGCCTGCCAGGCCGTACCAACCTGATTCGTCGGGACGCGCACTTCCGCCACCTGGGGGCCGAGGTTTTGGCCTTCGGGTAGATTCGGCGTGCCGGAATGATGCAGGGTCACCACCGCCCCCGAGTTGGACAGGGCGGTCGAGTTAGTCGAGTCCTGGTTGGTGAAGTCATGCACATAGAAGCGGTAAACGCCCGGTTGCACGACGTTGATGCGGGTCTGCTCGGGGCCGAAGCTGGTGACGTCGTCGCGGTAGAGAAGGACATTCGGGGCGGTGTTCAGTGAGCCTCGTGCCGCGTAGTAGGTGTGGAATCGGGTCGCATCATTGATATTGGCGGTGGCCGGGCCGGTCAGGTGGGAGTCGAGGTCCTCCGGTGTCGCACCCCAGCGTAGGACGACATCGACGGGGGCCTGGATGATGAAGCCGTTGGTGTACTGAGAGGTTTCCCGAACCGTCGGCACATGGGCGACGGTGTTACGGCCTTCCCGCACGCTGTCCTGCGCCGGCGAGCGGCCGATGAAATAGGCGGCGCTGCCGATGTGGCTTGACTGTCCTTGAGTATGTGCGGTTATGAGATTTTGCATCAAGTTCGTTTGATGCGTATTCAGACGGATTAGGGTGATCATGCCCGCTCTTAAATACAGTCTCGAATGGAGATTTAGCGTGTTATCCAAATTACCTTTCATATCCGCTATCGCCCCCGCAGCCATACCGATCGGACCCCCAACCACAGCACCTAGAATTGCGCCTTTCACCACATGCGGTTCATTCCATAACCCGGTCAAATTCACTGGGACTGGTATCTGTTCGCCGAATACCACACCTATCGCTGGGTTAGAAACGGGATCAGAGCCCACGATTTTGCGGCCGTCAGGAGTATCCACATACCCTTCAGTATAAAAATTGGTAATGTTTTTCGCTTTAGCCGTATCAATAGATTCGGTTGTTGGTCCCCATAACCCGGCTGGATTAAAGGTATAGGCTTTCACATCCGCCTCAACGCTCATTGCAACATATTGGGCAAGCCCACCTCCTAAAGAATGCCCGGTAACCACGATGTCATTTTTGTTGCAGCCGGAAGTATTGCCGCAACTTTCAATAACTTTTTTAGCAAATTCGAGAGCCTTTTTATATTGATCTGGCACTTTGCGAACGTGAGCAAAATCTGCAATCCAATCCTCCAACGATCCGGTTCCTTCAAACACAATGGCAATTTTTCCATTCTCGTTCTTATAGGCTTCTGCATGAAATGAAATGGGGTCTTTTGAAGCGAGGACGCTTACAATATCTGAATCCAGCTTGTCATCATTGAGCTGTATTTCGCGCAAATCTTCTGCTGATAGAGATCCATCCCGACTAAGGGTATCAACCAAAGCAGCAGTGGCAGCTTGATCGCGAGCCTCCTTGAAACTGGCACGTGTTGACCGAATACGCTCCCAGTTCCCGACTTTTAAACCTCTGCTGTCGTCTTCTATTTTGTGGCTGTAGATTTCATCGCTCAACCTAGCGTAGGGCAGTGCCTCTTTAACTTTCGCCATTCCCTCTGCGGACAATTGCTGTCCCCAAGATTCGCCTATCAAGGTCACAGAAACGACCATTACCCCGAGTATCGTTTTAACCATTCCCACATTCATTTGCGATCTCCCGCATAGTCAAAAAGCATAATTGAGCACCAGATAAACACTGCCCCCCCGATACTTCGTATCTCGCCCCGTCGCCAGCGTCGCCTTGTCCGTCATTTCAAACCGCTTCGCCTGCATCGAAATCCGGCTTTTCTGACTGATCGCATAGTCATACCCCAATCCCAGGCTGTATTTCGTCCTTCCCGCGTTGTATAGATTGTTGATCTGGTCATAGCTGTTGGCGTCGATCTTCAGCCAGTCGGCGATGACATGGAGGGTATGCCGCCCAGCCCAGACCTTGCTGTAATCCAGATTCAGCCAGACGCTGTCGCCGTTGCTGTTGCGCTCCTCCTGGGCCAGCATGCAATCCTCTCAACTTAGCGTTTAAATCACGCAAATTCCGCATATGTTGTGGTAGAATTCGCTCGTAATCCATTGATATTTAAGGTAATTTACCATGGCGACCTCAATACCAGACAATTCTTGTCAACTTCTTCGACTATCTCCATTCTGACGAACTCCTCGCTCAGTCTCGTCTTGAACCCAACCGGTTTCTTCGCCAGCGCATTCTGACCTTTCCCGTTCTGGTCG
>JAUYET010000086.1 GCA_030691265.1 Pseudomonadota bacterium | reverse complement strand
CGTGTTCGCGGAACTGGCAAATAACCTGATCCGCTTCGTGGCGGGCGCCGCCAAACCCAGACCTGCTCATCCTAAGCCGCATCGGAAACATGCATATAAATCAACCACTTGATGGGGGATTGGTTAAGTTGAGAGGATTGCATTGGACAAGGGTATCTGGATAATGGGTGTGCACTTCGCCATGGAGCTGATAGCGGATTGTAAGCGGCTGCTCATGGTATGCGATGGCGGCTGGGTCTGCGTCAAGAAGACGATAGGCGTTCAGCTCGTTTACTGACTCCCACTGAACCATTCTGCCCATCTTCCAGCTAGGGTACTTCCCCGTAGCTCTAGCCCGGGAGCGACTGACTACTTTCCGGGAACGAACCTTACCGTCATCTGGAAATAAGATTTCTAGAACGGTGTTATCCATTCTGTCCGCCACACGACGGCAAAGGCATTGTTCCTTTGCCAGCTCGAAAAACTGAAACCCGTATTTGCTCACTTAAAACATCCTGTTTACCCGCTAAATTGCGTGCCGGGTATAGGAAGCAAGGCGAGAGGAGACGACCTGTAATTTTGCGACTGTCTTTCATATGGAAAGAATATCTCATAAGTGGGATATATATCTTCATAAAATTTATGGCAGATAAACTTATTGGATGAATTGGGATGCTCACGCACGGCTCATCCTCAAGGCAGAGATTGTCAGGAGAGGAATGACTTACGACCGCCTGGCGGAGCGTATGCAGGCTATGGGGTTGGCCGAAACGCCGCGAGCTATTGCGAACAAAATGTCGCGCGGCACGTTTTCTTTCGTTTTTTTTCTTCAGTGCATGCGAGCCCTTGAAGCCACAACGGTTACGTTAGCTGTGCCGGACGTAAAACCGCCGCCCATGCGTGTAGCAGGCAGCGCAGATTTGGATAAACCCCTGCCGCAGAATCAGTAAACCTCGTCGGCTAAACGTGTGGCCCCTAATAACGCAAGGCGTTCAGCCAACGTGTTGATATTTTATTGACCCGCCGCGTTACGTAAGGGACGCGGCTTTAGTATGCCCAGCGCAATTTTGCGCTTGGCATACGTCATATCAACAACGCGGGCCCGGGTGCAAACCGTTCACCGGACGAGTGGCTAGCCGTTGATTTGAGCCACCCGCACGGCGATGCAAGGCGTTGAGCCAACGTGTTGATGTTTGTTTGACTTTCCGCGCCCATTCTGCGGTGAGGCTTAATTTGGCTCAGCGCAAAATTACACTGAGCCAGCAGTCTTATGGGGGTAGATGCGCCAAAAGATTATTTCGAATATGCACCCCGGCGGCTTGGGGGTCATAGCTCAGGTCGTTTCGAAGCAGCGGGCCCATGTCGCTGCAAAATCCCCGGTCCGCCAGGCGAATATCCAGTTGTTCCAAAAATTCGTTTCTTGGTACGGTGCTGCCTTCCAGTGCCATGTAATGCTGAAAAGCGTCAATGACGTGCTCGGGCGAGAGCGACCCCCCTGCAGTGGAGAACGCCCAGTAAAGGTCAAACAGGTCCCGGCCACGACGACGCTGAAACAACGCGCGCAGCTTAGTCCCGAGCATCTCAGGGAGGTCGAACGAGTTTACGTGGGTCGCCAACATCTTGCCGCGAAACGGCACGGAAAACGGCATCGCTACCACGGGTAGATACGGTTGGCGTTCCGTCACGTTGGCTTCAATGACCACGCTCAGAGTCCGGCCAGGTTCGGCAATAGACGGCCGCTCGTAGACAACCCTAAGGATGCGCGACGGCTTGGCTGCGTTTCGCACAGCGAGTTTGAGCGATTCCCAACCCCAGCGCTTGTGCGTTCCCAATACGGGCTGAAGCACTCGCTTGATGGCGGCGCGAATATGTTCTTCCGGCCGGTCTCCAATGGCAACCAGGTCAATATCCTCCGAATACCGGCTAGCAGGTGGCAGGTGCACTTTATGCAGGACAGTTCCACCCCGCATGGCAATCTGGCTCTTGAGAAAAGGGTCGTTGAAGAGCGCAACCATGGCTTGGCACAGCAGCAGGTCTTGCTCCACCTGGTAGATAAGCGGCCAGGGCACTTCGGTCTGATGGGCCAGGATGTCCTGGCGGGTTATCACGTTCACGGGATTTCTCGGTTTGATTCGCAGGTGCGATTAGCAGGGACGGTTGCTTTGTTACGCGGCTCAGAACTGCACTTGACCATTGCCAAGTCAGCCAGTGCCGGGTATCCGTTATCGCGGAACAGCGCCACGGCGCGGATTACTGTGGCCCGCTCCGGCTCAGTCTGGAGGGCTTCAATCAGGTCGGTGCGTCTCATCTTCGGCAGCAAGGGCACGGCGGTCTCCGCGGCGCGTTCCAATCCGCCAATCGAGGGGGCATAGCGTAGGAGGTCAAGCACCGTGGCCGCTGGCGTACTGACCCGTAGTGGGGCATAGGCATTGGCTAAGGGTTGAATAGGGGTATGGGCGACCGTCCGCTTGACATGGAACTCAACGCGGATGCGCCCAAGCACCAGCGGGCGGCGTGGCTTGTCAGTTATCACTTGTACCACCTGTACAGCTTGGAGCATCGAGCCATACTCAACAGCCGCTGACTGCAGCGCAAGGTAGTAAGGACGGGCTAACCACTGGAAGTAGGCATCAAGCCACCACGTGGCCGGCGGGACCCCCATCACCTGATGCTCAGGACTGACAATAAGAAAAAAATCCTGCCGCGGAGCAACACGGGTCACCCGCTGACCTAGCCGCAGGAGCTGGTTGCGGGCGGCAATACGGGTTAGTCCAGTAGCCTCCATCAGCGCGGCCAGGCTAAAAGTAACCTGCCCCCTGCGCAGCAGGGTTTCAAGGTAGCGAAAAGCCGCGCCAGCGGCGTAAGCGCGAGGAATGCTCAGGCTGTTTTTCATTCGCGTATTGTAGCGATATTCACTACGCAGTGAAATCATTAAAGCGTTGTGCTTTATTGCAGTCGCCAAGCGCGAGGCCCGAAGCCCGCACCCCTCGTTCTACAGTAAATAGGCATGTTTCTTTTTGCACCCAAGATATAGCTACCAACACGCCTTGCTCTTGTGAGGTGTGGCGAGTCAAACAAACATCAACACGTTGGCTCAACGCCTTGCACGGCGATGTGCGGTTGTTTTATTCCTGGCACAGTTTCTAGCTGGCACTACTACAACCGGGTTGACGCTAAAACCGGCCGCAGTAAGTCCAAAGCGGTGAGCCTACGTAGTGGTGGACGCACATTCGCAAGCTTGGCCGCATGGGCTACAGTTAATCGTAGTAATAAATCGATATTACTTACTGTATTAGCTATACTGCAGGCCTCCGATGATGAATTATTGATATGCCACGTCAGCACCGAACATCCTCCACCGCCAAAATCCTGATAGAAGCCATCTTGGCCGCGGGAAAGGGGCATGAACCCCCAATTAGCGCGGCCGAACTGGCGCGACGTGTGGGTGTGCAGCCCATTACGTTGTCCAGGATGAAGATTGACGGGCGAGGGGACATCTCGGTGATTGCGGAGATGGCCAGTATCGTAGGCCTCCGCCTGACGCTGGCGCCAGCTGACGAAACCTTAGCCAACCTTCAAACGGGCAGGTTCTTCGATGCCTGACCGATATGCCGTGGTGTGGACCCGCGCAGGCGGCGCACCCGTCAAGATGGGCAATCTGGTGGCCACGCCACAGGAATGCAGGTTCAGCTACGAGCCTTCGTTCCTGAGCACGGGGCTGCCCGGGTTATCCCTTATTGCGCCCCCTCTCCAGCTGAAAACTGCCCCCCTCATCCACAAAGCGAGCGAACGGTTTCCGTTGCATCCCCGATTCATGGCGCTGATTCCGCCCAATCTGCCGGGAAACCTGCAACGGCGTGTCTACGCCGAGCTCCTTGCCAAGCTGGACCCACCCCCTGCCCCCGGATTCGACACGGAGTGGGCCATCCTCATGATGGCGGGACACAACGGTATCGGTCACGTGGACGTGTTCCAGTCCGACCTAGCCGCTCAACTATGGTATGGCCAGCCTACCCCGAGTCGAGCTTGGGAGCCTGGTCGCAGCGGTGTCTGGCGAGTACTCCGCGAAGAAGTGCAGCAAACCGGACGCCTTGACGTCGCCTCAGCGAAACTGCTGACAGACTTCATGGGCCCTACGCCTACTGTCGGGGGCATGACCACGAAGTTGCTGGCCGCCATTCCAGACCGGAATACCTGGGACGGAATGCTGGCACTGCCGGGGACCCGCGAAGTGCGGGGTACCTCTTTTGTGGACGTTCTCGTTAAGATTGAGCAACCCGGCTACGAAGGCATCACCGCTTTGGAAGACCTGGCCTACCAAGTCCATGATGAGCTCAAGTTTCCGGTGCCGAGGCGCTGGCGCCTGACTATCGAAGGCCTGCACGTGCTGGCGGTGGAGCGATTCGACCGCACCCCGCAAGGACACCCTGTTCCCTTTGAGAGCCTGTTCACCGTATTTGCCGGCGGTTCAACTAGGGTCGCCTCGACTACCGACTTAGAACTTCCGGAAGTTGCCGATTGGTTGCGCAAATTGCCTAACCTATGCGCGCTGCCCGTGACGCCTACCTTGCGCAGTGTGTTTCGACGGATTTCACTGGCGTTGATGTTGGGCAACGGCGACCTGCACCTAGACAACCTGGGGTTGCTTGGAGGCTACAGCGAGGTCGGCCTGTCACCGGTCTACGACCCCACCCCCATGCGGGCGTGGCCCAAGCACAACCAGCGAATGGCAACGCCCATTGATTTTCAACCTGGTCTTTCAATCTATCAGCAGATTGCGGACGTTGGGGCCAAATTCGGGTTGAATCGAGCGCAGGCTGTGAACGTTTTGCGCGAGATGTTTGAGGCCACTTCTGGGTATGCGCAACGCGTCGCGGCACTTGTTGATGTGCCGGGTGCACGCAAAGACTTTTTGAGTAGCGTGGTACAGGCCGAGCGTCAGCTCGTTCTCGATTGGCTCTCGAAGAATCCACACCGCTAGCCTGGCGGGCTTAATCATTTCAAAGTAGCGCAGACACGTTGAAACAAGACCCCCAACCATCAATACGTTGGCTGGGCGCCTTGCTAATAACGGGGTGTTACTTACATCCAGCGCTCAGAGCAAAACGAAAAGACCCCGACGGCCAAAATGGCGTCGGGGTTGAATTGCTTTGTTGAACCTAACCGTAAGCCAATGCCGAATCGGTCTCAGCTTATGGGGTAAGTAGTCTCGCCTTATGTGGTCAAAGTCTCACCTTATGAGGTAACCCACAAGCGCGCAACCTCACCCGCACGCCCCCACTGCCCCGCAGGCCGTGCAGAAATCGCAGCCATCTTTGCGGATCACCGTGTCGTTGCCGCATTCCTTGCAGACTTTGCCTTTCATCACCGCAGGCGCTTCGCCGACGCGGGTAGGCGGCAGGGCGGGGGCTTTGATCATGCCCATTTCCTTCACCGGCAGGCCGTCTTCGGTGAGGATGCCGAGCATGGCGTAGCGGTGGATGATCAGGCGGGCGAGGTAGGCGACGGTGGAGGGCCAGTTGGTCTGCTTCGATTGGCCGGGGACGAAGGCCATGAAGTCGCCCAGGGGTTCCGGGTAGTTGAGCAGTTTGCGCAGTTTCATGCCGACCCAGGCCGGGTCCATCACCCGCATGTCGAGCGAGAGCAGTTTGCACAGGCCGTCGAGCGCACGCGGGTATTCGCCGGAAAGCCAGAGCGAATAAGGGCGGGTGACGCCATCCGGCAGGGTGATTTCCTTCAGGCCGAGGACGAAATCGTCGCCGGTGTGCGGGTTGTAGACGTCCACCGTCCAGGACAGGGTGCCGTCGGTGCCGGTTTTGGGTTCTTTCAGCGAGAACAGGGCATCGAGCACCGGGGTGTATTGGCTACCTTCTCCTTCTTCGCCGCTATCCAGCGCATGCAGGTCGTCCAGACGCCAACGTAGGAGTTGCGCGGTTGCGGCGACCAGGCTGGGCATCTGGCGCGGCTCGCCATCGGGCGGGAAGGGGATGGAGCAACTGTCGTCGCCGCGTGTTTTCGCCAGCGTGTCCAGCTTCAGTTTCAGCCAACCGCGGTCGTTGGCGCGCATGTCCATCGACAGCGTTTTCGCCACCGCGCCGAGGCCGCGCGGCTGTTCGGCGCCATTGACCCAGACTTCGAACGGCCAGGCGCGGCCTTCGCTTTCGCTGGGTTCCGTATGGCCGACGAACAGCGCGAAGCTGCCGCAGGTGCTGTCGATCATGTAGCACCAGGCCGGGTTGCCGCCGGACAGTTTCGGGCGGCCCGGCCATTTCAGGCTTTCGAGAACGGGCGCCGGCAGGGCTTTGATTTCGATCCGGCGGTTGACGTCGGAAAGTTCGAAATCCTGAGGATTGGCAGCGGTTTTCGCCGACGTCGGTGTTTCCGTTCCGGTGGAAAGCACGCTGCCGAGTACCGAGTTGGGGCGATAGGTGGCGAGGCCTTTGAGCCCGGCTTTCCAGCCGGCGAAATAGAGGCCTTCGAACTCGGTGTAGGGGTAGTCCACCGGTACGTTGACGGTCTTGGAAATGGCCGAATCGACGTAGGGTGCGACGGCGGCGACGGCATTCATGTGCGCGGTGGCGGAAATCTCCAACGCGGTCACGAAGGCGGTGGGCAGTTGCGTCATATCGCCGCCTTGTTCGCGATACAGCCGCCAGGCGTGGTCTTCCACCTGATGTTCCTTCCAGCCGCCGTCCGGCTCGCGTTTTTTGCGCGTGTAGGCCCAGGAAAACGGCGGTTCGATGCCGTTGCTGGCGTTGTCGGCGAAGGCCAGCGAAATGGTGCCGGTGGGCGCGATGGAAAGCAGATGCGAGTTGCGCATGCCGTGGGCGCGGATGGCGTCCTTGATCGGGCCGGGCAGCCGGCTGGCGAAGTTGCCGCCGGAGAGATACAGATCGGCATTGAACAGCGGGAACGCGCCGCGTTCCTTGGCCAGCTCGACCGAGGCGAGATAAGAATGATCGCGCATGAATTCCGCCACCTGGGTGGAAAAGGCGAGCGCTTCCGGCGTGTCGTAACGCAGGCCCAGCATGACCAGCGCATCGCCCAGGCCGGTGAAACCGAGTCCGACGCGGCGCTTGTTATGCGCCTCGATACGCTGTTTTTCCAGCGGCCAGGCGGTCAGGTCGAGCACGTTATCCAACGCCCGCACACACACCGGCAGCACCCGCGCGAGACCGTCGAAATCGAACTGGGCCTGATCGGTGAAGGCGCGGTTGACGAAGCGGGTCAGGTTGACCGAACCGAGACAGCAGCAGCCGTAGGGCGGTAGCGGTTGCTCACCACAGGGGTTAGTCGCCTCGATGTTTTCGCAGTAGTAAAGGTTGTTGTCGCGGTTGATGCGGTCGAGAAACAGGATGCCGGGTTCGGCGTGGTCGTAGGTGGAGGCCATGATCTGCGTCCACAGATCGCGCGCCCGCATCTTTTTGAACACCCAGATGCCATCGCTGGTGCGTTGATAGGCGCCGCTGGCTTTCTGCTCGATACCGGGTTCGGAACGATGCGTCAGTTCCACGTCGGCGTCTGCCTCGACGGCCTGCATGAAGGCATCGGTGACGCCGACGGAAATGTTGAAGTTCTTCAGATCGCCCTGGTCTTTAGCGTGGATGAACAGTTCGATATCCGGGTGATCGCAGCGCATCACGCCCATTTGCGCGCCGCGCCGGGAGCCGGCGGATTCCACCGTTTCACAGGATCGGTCGAACACGCGCATGTAAGAGACCGGGCCGCTGGCGCGCGATTGCGTGCCTTTCACCAACGCGCCCTTGGGCCGGATGGTGGAGAAGTCATAACCGACGCCGCCGCCCCGGCGCATGGTTTCGGCGGCTTCTTCGAGTGCGACGTAGATGCCCGGTTTGCCGTCCGACTCGCCGGAAATTGCATCGCCCACCGGTTGCACGAAGCAATTGATCAAGGTGGCCTGCAAGCCGGTGCCGGCGGCGGAGTTGATGCGTCCGGCGGGAATGAAGCCGGCTTCCATCGCGGCGAAGTAGGCGCGTTCCCAGTGTGGGCGCTCATTTTTCTTTTCCACCGAGGCCAGCGCGCGGGCGACGCGGAGGCGCACATCGACGACGTTTTTCTCGTCGCCCTTGGCGTATTTCTCCAGCAAAACCTCGCTGGAGATGGCTTGATCGGTGAGTTCCGGGAACAGGGCTTCCTGCATGGTGTCTTCCTCTGAATTACTAGATGTATGGTCGAGATTGCTTTTTAGACGCTAGATACAGTGTCTGCAAGCAGATTTCTCAATCTACCCCGGTGCAAAAGAGATAGCGGGGTATCCGGATAAATGCGGCGCTACGTAGGTTGGGCAAAGCGAAGCGTGCCCAACGTTTTGCGCGTGGAATGTT